>JBBUES010000035.1:0-1827 GCA_038056785.1 Patescibacteria group bacterium
CTCTACGGACCAAAAGGGATTGGAGCCCTGATAGTAAAAAGGGGGGTGAAGCTCAACCTACCTCCACAAGGGACTCCCGCTGTGCCGCTTATCGCTGGCTTCACCAAGGCCTTGGAAGTTGCAGTGCGAGATAGAGAAGCAGAGCACGCTCGTCTAACTCTTCTAAGTGGTGAGTTTGTAAGAGTAGTGGAAGCCTCACTACCAGAAGCTGAGATCGCTCAGAGTTTGCCAAACATTATCAACATTTCTGTGCCTAGAATCCTGCCAGAATTACTGGTACTAGCGCTCGATCGAGCAGGGGTTCTGGTCTCAGCTGGGCCGGCCTGCGACTTCCACAAACCCGAACCCCCTGAGACTCCGGTCAGAATTTCTCTCGGTCGATTTACAACAGAAGAAGAGGTCAAAAGAGCATCAGAAATCTTTTGCCACACCGTCCGGAATCTGTTAAAATGACCCTATATGCAGCCGTTTAACCACTTCACGACCAAGGCGCGAGATGTGATCAGAAAGGCTCATGAGCTGGCTATTGAACGTGGTCAAAATCACGTCAATCCAGTCCACCTCCTTGCCGCCCTGCTCCTCCAAGAGGAGTCCATGGCCGTTTCCATCCTCGACAAGATGGATGTAGACACCATTCTCCTCACCGACTCAGTGCTCGAATCGATCGAGTCGCCCGAAGCTTCTCAAACCATCTCACCTTCATATCAGATCTATCTCACACCGGAGCTCGCACATGCGATCGAGACTTCGAGCAAGATTGCTAACTCTCTGGGAGATGAATTCTTTTCCACCGAGCACCTTTTCATTGCGCTTATCGACGTGCCAGGTGAGTCACGCGACATCCTCATGAAGTTCCGCATAGATCGTGAGCGAGTGCTGCAAGTGCTTGAAGAACTCAAGAAAGCGACCAGCGACGGGCCGAAGGAGATCAAGAAGTTTAAGTCCCTCATCAAGTACACTCGCTCACTGACTACTCTCGCCAAGGCCAACAAGCTTGATCCAGTCATTGGTCGTGACGACGAGATTTCTCGCATCATTCAGATCCTCTCTCGTCGCACCAAGAACAACCCGATCTTGATCGGTGAAGCTGGGGTGGGCAAGACCGCTATTGCGGAGGGCCTCGCTATCCGCATTGCCTCAGGCAACGTGCCAGAATCCTTGCGAGACAAGGAGCTGGTGTCCTTGGACCTCGGTCTCCTTATAGCCGGCACCAAGTATCGTGGCGAATTTGAAGAGCGGTTAAAAAATATTATCAAAGAGATCGAGAGGTCTGAGGGCAAGGTGATCCTCTTTATCGACGAGATCCACACTATCGTGGGGGCTGGTGCTGCTGAGGGCTCTATGGATGCCTCAAATATGTTGAAGCCACCACTCGCTCGTGGCGAGCTCAGGGCTATTGGTGCGACCACTATCCGAGAGTATCAGAAGCATATCGAGAAGGATCCGGCTCTCACTCGGCGCTTCCAGCCGGTCTTCGTGCAGGAGCCTTCCGAGGAAGACGCTATGACCATACTCCGAGGTCTCAAGGAGCGCTACGAGCTCTACCATGGCGTGCACATCACCGACGATGCCATTAGAGCCGCGGTGACCCTCTCCTCACGCTATATCACTGATAGGTTTCTGCCAGACAAGGCGGTAGATCTTATCGACGAAGCTTCTTCTTATTTGAAAATTTCGCTTGAGAACATGCCACCAGTTCTTCAAGAAGCTCAGTCCAAGATTGTGAAGCTGGAGATCGAGAAGGAAGCTCTCAAGAAGGAGTCCAAGAACCCCAAGGTGAAAACCCGTTTGAAGGAGATCGAGAAGGCGATTGCTGACTTGCGCGAG
>JBBUES010000036.1:0-4427 GCA_038056785.1 Patescibacteria group bacterium
CTAGCTCTGTGCTCGCTGGCGAAGCTTTCTACTACCCAACTGTAGGCAATCCAGTGACTATCACCGTTACTTGTTCAGACGGTATGGAGACTTCTAGTGACTCTGTGGTTATAAACCTAGGTGCAGCTCCAGCAGTGACTGTGGACATCAAGGCTAATAGCTCAGACGGTCCTGTCACTATCACCAATGGTGATACTTATTCATATACTTGGACTTCTTCAAGTGCTACCACTTGTGACTTCACTTCACCTTTCCCCTCAAGTGTCACCTTGAGCGGCTCGAGCTCTGTCCTGGCTGGTGAAGCCTTTTATTATCCTACCGTAGGCAATCCGGTAACTATCACAGCAACATGTACTGATGGAGTGACGACTGCCACAGATTCTGTGGTTATTCAGCTTGCTGCTGGCGGTGGCGGGGGAGGTGGAGGTTCTGTGACCGTAGACATCAAAGCTAATAGTTCCGATGGTCCTGTGACTATCACCAATGGTGATACTTATACATACAACTGGGTTTCTGCTGGGGCAACTATTTGCGACTTCACCTCACCCTTCCCCTCAAGTGTCACCTTGAGCGGCTCTAGCTCTGTGCTCGCTGGCGAAGCTTTCTACTACCCAACTGTTGGTAACCCCGTCACTATCACAGTCGTTTGTAGCAATGGCGCAAATACGGCTACTGATTCAGTGATCATCAACATAGCTACTCCAGGCGGTGGCGGCGGAGGTGGAGGCGGAGGAGGAGGCGGCGGCGGCGGTGGTGGTGGTGGTGGTGGATCAAGTCGTCCTCCGGTAATAGAAGGGGAAGTTTTAGGTGTGGCAACAATGGACTTCTGTCCGTACCTCTCGTCTTACATGAGAATGGGCCAGTACAATGACACTTATGAAGTGATCAGACTCCAGTCCTTCCTCAAGGTTTTCGAAGGTTATGACTACGTCACTGTAAACGGTGTCTTCGATCAGGCTACCGAACAGGCTGTTTCGGCCTTCCAGCTCAAATATCAAAGCGAAGTCCTCACTCCGTGGGGCATCAGCGAGCCTACCGGCTACGCTTATATCCGTACTATAGGGAAGATCAACCAGATCATTTGTAATACAGACATCCCTGGTGTGACTCCCTACACCCCTGGCGAGGTCCTAGGCAAGGATGCCGGGGGCTCCAAGGAGGGCATGGGCACCAGTACTCTCAGCTCCCTACCGCTCATAGGTAGTGATGTCTCTAGCGTGGGTATAAAGGACAAAATAGATGGGGACGGAGCGTTCAGTCGCCTGGCCACAGCCATGTTTAGCTGGCCAGATACAGCCATAGAGACACTCCAGTGTTTGTACGAACTACTGCTGATACTCATTGTCCTTTATATCCTAGGGAATGTCCTTGAAGGTGTCCTTTATAAGGACAATAAGGAAAATGTCCTTAAGAGGTTCTATACCAAATGGACAACTATCCTAGTGGGCCTAGTCCTTGCCTTCTTCGGGGCCTATATACTCAAGGAGTGGTGTCTCCTCCTGCCGCTACTTATCGCCTTTATCGCAGTGGCCATCTGGGTACTCGCTGCCCCTAAGAACCGCAAGCTCAAAGAGTCTTTCAAAACATGGTATCTATCCTCAACTCGAAACAGGTTGCCTATGGTTGGTGGTGCAGTCACTAAGGAGGTGATGGTCACTAAGACAGAAGAGGTCACTAAGACAGAGGAAGTGGTTAAGACTGAGGAGAAATAGAGCTGATCGAGAGGTTGCCCTTGGCTACCAAGGTCTCTCCTTGGACAGCTGTGGATAACTTTTCTGGGAGAAGTGTCGCTTGGATATAGCCGGCGATAGCGATCATGATGGCGTTGTCGGTCGAGAGGTCCTTCTCTGGCAAGAGGATTGTGAGGTCTCTGAACTCTTGTTTTAAATTCGAAATTTCTTTCTGTAAGTGAGCGTTGGCAGAGACTCCGCCAGCGACAATCAAGGTTTTAATATCTGATAATTGTTCTAGAGCACTTCTTGTTTTATCTACCAGCACTTCTATGGCAGCATCTTCGAAGGCTAGGGCTATTTCTTGTTTAAACTCATCATCAGTGCGATTTGTATCCCTCATTTTATAAAGTACAGCCGTCTTCAATCCTGAATATGAAAAGTTGAGATCCCCAGAATGGATCATGGGTCTTGGAAACTTGAAGCTGGCTTCTTTGTTCTGGCTTCTGGAAAGTTCAGCTAGAGCTGAGATCTTGGGGCCACCTGGGTAGGTGAGACCAAGCATGCGAGCCACCTTGTCGTAGGCCTCGCCCACAGCATCGTCTACGGTCCTGCCCATGATCTCGTAGTTGCCGAAGCCCTTCACGTGGACGAGCTCGGTGTGTCCGCCTGAGACCAAGAGAGCCAAGGCTGGAAGTGTTAAACACTCGGTGTTTAATAAGTTGTTTAGCACAGAAAAAATATGGCCTTCCATATGATTCACAGCGATGACCGGCTTACCCCATTTTTCACCCAGTTCCTTGGCGAAGACAATACCAGTCCAGAGCGCTGGTTCGAGCCCTGGGCCGGTGGTGACGGCGATGAAGTCTATGCTAGGGGATTCAGCGTTTTCGCCTGCCTGCTTGAGAGTAGCTTCAAGTAAAGGAGGGAGATTCTTCTGATGTTCGCGCTTGGCTAGTGCAGGGAAAACACCTCCGAATTCCTCGTGGAGCTTGGCCTGAGAGAGGAGGGTGTTGCCCAAGATCTTGATCTCTGGTTTCTCCAAAGGGCCGCTGATTTCGAGTATAGCAATAGCCGTCTCGTCACAGCTCGTTTCGATAGATAGGATTCTCATAAATATAAGGCGGAAGAGGAGAGATTCGAACTCTCGATAAGGTTTCCCCTATGCTGGTTTTCGAAACCAGTGCCTTCAACCACTCAGCCACTCTTCCGTGGCCAAGACTATAGCATTTTTTGCCTTTTGAGCCAAAAATGTTATTATTTGCCCGTTCTAGGGGCCCTATCGTCTATCGGTTAGGACACATCCTTTTCAAGGATGGAAGCGGAGTTCGACTCTCCGTAGGGTCATGCCAAAGACACAAACATCCCGCCTGCGCGGGATTTTGTGCTTTGCATGAAGCCGGAGACATGTTTTCTCACCAGAGAAAACGGTCGAGGCGGGGGCTGCAACCGAAGCGAGTGGCGACGAGCTTCGGATTGTGGCTCACATAGATCTGCATGCGAAGCATACAAATTAACGGTACTTGGCCCCAATTACCGGTATATTAATCCCAACACTATGTCTTTCAAGGAAATCCCCAAAGAAGAAAATAGTGGTTTCCATATGGGCATAGTTATTATCGTTCCCACAATGGTATAAATTATTTTTTTGGCATCTCCAAACTCTTCGGGTAAATATTTCAAATAATAGTACTTCTTTCTAGCAAGTTTTTTACCCTTGCTAGTTAAGAAGATGTACTCTCCCTTTAACTTTTGTCTATCTGCTATACCCAAGTGGGCATTGCCTGGTATAATTTCGTATCTTTCTTCTTGTTTCAAATATCCGTCCTCTAAGCACTCATCGAACAAATATCTAAGTTTCTTCCAACTTTCTGCATACTCTTCTGTTATCTCATCAGTATCGTACCCAAACATTTTATTACCTAGGTATTTAAAGAGCCTTTTCCTTTCCACCCCCTCTTTTATGGCCAAAACTCTATCCCTATGATTCAATTCTGCACTGGAATGGAAATCCATCAAACACATAACTAATTGACGCTCTTCATTCATGCGCCTTATCGTATCATAAAATATATGCTCACCTGTCAGTAAGGTTATATGTATGACAAAATTGACTTCTTATTAATTTTATTACACCATTTCTTTAGGTAGTTTTTGTATTTTTATTAAGGGAGGCTATAGCGGTCATGGAAAAGCGTTACGCACACTGTCTTGACTGTGGCGTCGACACGTTTGTGATCAAGGACTGGTACATGGTTCGTGATGAACTTTGGCGGCAGGTGATCACAGATGGGGATCCGTCAACACGAAGATTCCTCTGCATCCTCTGCCTTGAAAAGAGGTTGGGTCGAAGGCTGATCGCATCAGACTTCATGGACTCAGGGTGCGCCAAAATAAATCAACCTGACCCCAGGAGAATGAGCGAGAGGCTCTTGAACCGATTAAATGCCGCACGTTAACCACGAGCGGCATTTCACTTTTAATCCAATCCGGCGCCATCTTTCTTCAAGGCTTTCGCAAACAAACTCCCCCCAATGAGGACTGCAATCATCCCAATAGCCGGCAGACCAAAACCAATCAAGATCGATTCATTACTTGGGCCGAGCAGTGACCCAATGAAGACAAAAAGGGCTGAGCCTATGGCTGTCACAGGCACCATGATAGAGATGAAGAAGAGGTAACGAAGTCTCGTAAGCCCCGCACCGTAAGCCAAGATCTCAGGCATAGCAATGCTATGCCTGAGATCTTGGCTTACGG
>JBBUES010000037.1:0-3326 GCA_038056785.1 Patescibacteria group bacterium
AACGCTCGATCTCTGCTCCCCCACTCTTAATATCAATATTCATGAAGTGCCCCGGCGGAAGCTTGAAGACGCCCTTGAAAAAGGTCTCTTCGAGTGGATTGTACTGATATGAGAGATAGTTGTAGACCGCCTTGTCATTGACGATCTTGAGGAAACCAGGGATTTTCAAGAAGCTCTTGATCTCAGAAGAGAAGGCCTCCACCCTCTCCCCACTCTTATAGTAGTAAAGAGGCTTAATGCCAAAGGGGTCACGAACCAGCGTCACCCTGCGCTCCAGCGTGTCGTAGATTGCGAGAGCAAACATCCCCCGCAAGTGTTTAAAGGATTCTGCGCCTCCCTTCTCAAACATTCTCAGCACCACCTCCGTGTCACTCTGAGTCTCGAAGTGCTCTCCTGCTACCAAGAGATCCCCCTTGAGTTCCTTGTAGTTATAAATCTCACCGTTGAAGAAGATGAGATAGCGCCCATCTTTGGAGGTAATAGGCTGATGTCCGCCCGCTACGTCTATGATAGCGAGACGTCTCATCCCCAGAGCTACGTCCTTGTCTACATAGAAACCTTCATCATCTGGCCCACGATGCGCGATACAGCGAGTCATCTCTTGAACTGTTTGTTCAAGCTTGCCAATCTTCTTATCCGTGATGCCAGTGATGCCACACATAACTATTCTTGATTACCCTTAATGTATAGAAGAGTCGCATCTATAAGCTTCTTGGCATCCTCAAACCGGCCGGAAGCAGTCGAACCAAGGATGGTGACAATGATTGGCCGGCCGAGCTCTGGGTCAAAGACGAATGCTAGGTTGCCGCCAGCCGTATCTGTGTATCCAGTCTTAGAACCAATCAATCCAGGAGTATCGGAGGCGAGTCTGTTGGTATTCTTGGCTACGTGCTTGTTGTTGTCTATAGAAGTGATCGTGGTCTCGGCCTGACGAGTTGCTTCTAAGAGATGCGGCTCTGCCCCTAGAATATATTCGAGAAGCATAGCCACATCTCTAGCAGAGCCATAGCCCCCACCCTTCACCTCGGATTCGTCTAGCCCAGTCTCGTTCCAGAAGTAGGTGTTCTTGAGGTCGAGCTCAAGTGCCTTGTTGTTCATCGCTTTCACAAAGTCATCAATAATCTCACTCTCATTGGCGTCAAATCTGGATAGTGCACCGAGCGAGAGCGCCACCGCTCTGATGCCGTCGTTCGAAGAACTCATAAGAGAGAAATCGAGGAGATCTTGGAGTGTCCAACGCTCATCTGGGAGAAGGCCGCTGTCTCCGTCAGCCCGGATAGCTTCCTGACTGACTATCACCTGTGCATACTCAGGGGAAATGTCAGTGGCTACTACAGCGGCCATCAGCTTGGTCAGTGAAGCCAGCGAGAGACGCTCGTTCTCATCCTTGGCAAAGAGCACGGTCTGTGTACGAGCATCGTAAACATAAGCACTCTTGGCTCTGAGAGCAACCACTGGGAAGATGCTTGCAGTTCTGGTGGGAGTTGAGACATCGCCTCGCTCGACCCTGGTGCCCAACACGTAGGAGGTCACCAGTAGAAGTGCGAGCGCAATAAAGAGCATCAGGAAGAATCTGATCTCACTTTCTCTACTGGTAAAGAATTGATTAAGCATTTAGGGTGGTGTCAGAAGTCTCAATCTCTTTCACAAACTGAGCCATCTTCTTGAAGGCTTCATTATACTCTGGCAACTCTTCTCTGTTGGTAACACCCAAGTATTCAAGGAGCTTGAGAGTAGGTCCGTAGGTGAAGCTACGCTCCCCTGTTGCGGAATCCACTTTCTCCACCAATCCACGGATCAGTAAGTTGCGTAGAATGAAGCCAGAGTTCACTCCTCTGATCTGGTCAATCTCTCGGCGAGAAATAGGGCCCTTGTAAAGAACAATAGCCAGTGACTCAAGCCCCGCTCTTCCCAATTCTCGGGAGAGTTCTTCCTTCTGCATGACCTCAATCAGCGCTGAGTTCTCTGGGTGGGTACCGAAAGAAATCTCCTCACCGTTTGTCACAACCACAATCCCCCTTGTACTGTATTCCTTTTGTAAATTGGAAATTGCTAATTGTAAATTCTCCCGTGAGACCCCAAGCGTTGCCGAAAGCTCCTTGAGCGAAACTGGCTCATTTTTGAAAAGTAATATTGATTCGATCTGGGATTCTAAGTTCATAAATTTTATCCGTACTGCGGCACTCCTACTTGTTCAGTCTCAATCTGGATGTTCTCCCCTTCTTGCGTGACTCGGATCGCTCCACGCTTCACAAGCTCCAGCATAGCAAGAAACCCGACTATCACCGAAACCTTTTTCTCCCGAGTAAGTTTACCCTTCTCACCATGAAATTCTCTAAAGGAAAGCCTGGTAGCCTTAGAGATCCGCTCAGCGAGTTTGTCGATCATCTCCTCCAAGCTGATCACCTTCTTGACCAAGACTTTCGGCAAGGCTTCCTTCTTAGGCAAAGAATCTAAGACTCTCTGGAGTGAGAGTAACAAATTTTCTTTATCAGTCTTGCTATCCGGAGCGAAGATCACTACTTCGTTCTGGCGAGCCGACTTCTCGAAAATGATTTGTTTGCCGAAAATAGACTTCAAGTCTACCGCCAACTCCTTGACCCGAGCATACACTTGCAAACGATTCTCCAAATCATGGATGCTTTCTTCCTCCTCCTCCGAGAGCTCAAGCATAGGGAGGAGCGAGCGACTCTTGATGAGCATGAGAGTCGAAGCTACCAGGATGAACTCAGCACTCTCCCCGAGCGGGAACTCCTCATGCTCACCTATATAAGCGATGAAGTCGTCTGTCACCTGCGAGAGTGAGACGTCGTTTACAAACAATTTGCGCTTGGTAACCAAATCAAGAAGAAGGTCCAAAGGACCCTCAAAAACCGCTGTTTTGACCTTATAAGACCCTTCCATTGCCTAACATTATACGCTATTACCCCACTCTGCCCACCTTGTTTGACACTTAGGACAAACTATGTTTATATAGTGCGCAGACGGCCTCTGTGCAGAAAGTCGGGATCCTCCCGAATGGCTGCTCACGCCCCTCACTGGTAGGACTTAGGGCCTATCATTGGAGTGACTATGAAGTTCTTCGTAAGAACGTGCAAGAAGTGCTGGATGATCTGGGGAATTCTTATTTTCCCTGTTGTCGCTGTGCGCATGATTCGTGAGGCGTGGCAAGATCATAGAAGGTCTTCACTAAGCAGCTTCAACGCCACGGGCCTCACTGCGATAGTGGTGATCTTGACCATCGTCTACTTCATCACAATCTACTTCGCCTGGCCGCACATTGTGACTGGGCTGTGGTGGACCTTGTACTTCATCGTCGAGGGAGC
>JBBUES010000038.1:0-2986 GCA_038056785.1 Patescibacteria group bacterium
GTCTCAGCGTCCACACTGTCGGTGCCTCACTCGCCCAGTATCGAGACAAGGCTGAGATTGGCTTGGCCGTCGACCTAGACAAGCCACTTGATCAAGTGATTCCCTTTGTCGACTTCGTAGACTTCATCCACCTCATGTCTATCGAGGAGATCGGGGCTCAAGGCCACCCTTTGGACGAACGCATCTTTGCCAGAATTGCTGAGATTCAAAAGCAGTTTCCAAGTGTGCCAATCAGTGTTGATGGTGGGGTCAATAAAAATAACTATCAGAAACTTCTTGAACTAGGCGCCGACAGATTAATTGTAGGTTCCGGCTTCAAGGAACTCTGGACTTCACTCAAACAAGAATGAACACACTCCTCACAGAAACCAAGTTGGCCAAGCTGGCAGAGAAGGCCAAGGAGATTCGTATCTCGATCATAGAGATGCTCATTGAAGCTGGTTCGGGCCACACCGCTGGACCGCTCGACATGGCCGACATCTTCACCGTGCTTTATTTCCACACTCTTAATCACAAACCTAAGGATCCCAAATGGGCTGAGCGAGATCGTCTGGTGCTGTCGAACGGCCACATCTGCCCAGTCCTCTACGCCACTCTGGCTCATGCCGGCTACATGCCTCTCTCAGAGCTCAAGACTCTCCGCAAGTTCGGTTCTCGTCTCCAGGGACATCCTTGGCGCGAATTCCTGCCTTGCCTTGAGACTAGTTCTGGTCCGCTGGCTTCAGGCCTCTCACAAGCTGTAGGCATGGCCCTCTCTGACAAAATCGATTTTGGATTGAAGAGTGACCGCAGAATTTATGCCTTACTCTCAGACGGTGAGTTGGAGTCAGGCCAGACTTGGGAAGCGGCCATGCTCGCTGGTAAGGAGAAGCTTCACAATCTCATCGCTGTCGTGGATAGGAACAATATCCAGATCGATGGCTACACCGAGAATGTCATGCCCCTCGAATCACTCTCAGACAAATGGAAGGCTTGGAACTGGCATGTCATTGAGATCGATGGACACAACTTAGAGGAGATTGTGGATGCCTTTGAATCAGCCAAAAGTATTTTCGGCAAACCAATAGTGATCATTGCCCACACCATAGCTGGTAAGGGTGTGCCAGAATTTGAACGAGATTACCGTTGGCACGGCTATGATCTCAACCTCAAGACTGCCAAGGAAGATTACGCTAAAGCCATTAAAGAATTGCGAACCTTAGGGGGGAAGATTAGATCTGAACACCAATAGCCATGTTGAACTCAGAACTCAAATTAAATACCAAAATGTTCGACGAGAAGGTCGAGCAACTTCCCACGCGCCAAGGCTTTGGAGAGGGCTTACTTGAAGCAGGCGAGAAGAATGAGAATGTAGTTGGCTTGTGTGCAGACTTGGTGGAGTCCACCAAGATGAATCTCTTTGCTGAGAAGTTTCCAAAACGCTTTATCGAGATGGGCGTAGCCGAGCAAAACCTCGCCTCTGTTGCCTCTGGCATGGCGGCGATGGGTAAGATCCCTTTTATTTCCTCTTATGCGATGTTTAATCCAGGCAGAAACTGGGAACAGATCCGCACCACCATTTGTTACAACAACCAGCCGGTCAAGATTGTGGGTTCCCACACCGGAGTCTCAGTCGGGCCAGATGGTGGCACCCACCAAGCGATCGAGGATATCGCTATCACTCGTGTCATTCCACGCATGGTCGTCATTTCTCCTTGCGACTCTCTCGAAGCCAAGAAGGCAACTTTGGCCGCTTCCGAGACTGGCACTCCGGTCTACTTGCGCCTCGCTCGTGAGAAGACTCCGATCATGACTACCGCTAGAACCCCCTTCAAGATCGGTAAGGCTCAAATCTTCTGGGAATCCAAGGCCCCCAAGGCCGGCATCATTGCGACCGGCACCCTTTTACATAAAGCCATGCAAGCAGCTAAAGAGTTGGAAGAAGAGGGGATTGAAACAGAGGTGATGAATCTCTCTACTATCAAACCACTGGACGAAGAGGGTATTTTAAATTTCGCTAAACGTGTGAAAAAGTTGGTAACCGTCGAAGAACATCAGGTCTCTGGTGGCATGGGTTCAGCTGTCGCCGAGTATCTCGCTCAGGTTTATCCAGTCCCAATAGAGTTTATAGGGGTTCAGGACGAATTCGGGCAGTCCGGCACACCAGATGAGCTCATAGAGCACTATGGCATGGGCAAGGGTGCCATTATTAAGGCAGTGAGGAAGGTTGCGAAACGCTAACTTGACACAAGACTAGTTTTAATATTTAGTATTGTACAGAAGCTCCCTGTGGCGCCAATCGTCACACTTCGGCAGCCAATCTGCCGTCGATTTGGAGTTTAAGGACAGTTCAGTGGAAAAACAGGACGAAGACTATTGGAAAGGCGCGCTGATTGGTTTTGGGTCTATGGCCGGAGTCGTCGGAGCGGCCACGACCGAGATCATCAAGCCGGAGCTGATGAATGGGATCGACTCGGTGCTGATCGTCACGTTCCTGATCATCATCTGCGTCTTCCTCGGCGGAATGATGGACAGATGGAGCTCCCACAAGCGAAAGCAAAGGGAGCCCAAGAAGTTCATCCATTACCTCACCGAGAATGTTCGCGGTGAGGTACGAGCTGTCATTATCGGCGACCTCAATGCCAAGGCAAATGAGTGCGTCGATGCGAGCCTTGATTCCATCCAGTTTCAGCAAGAAGAGCTGAATGGTACAGGAAGGATGGCGCTGTGCTTTAATAAGCCTGAAGGCGTCGAAGAGGAACGGGAGAGGGTCAATGTCAGAGTCTCTAAGTCTCTGGCAGCCTTCTACAACGCCTACGACACTGTGGCGCCGTTTGCCGTAGAACTCGGACTTGGGCAAGAGCGAACCTTCAAGGCTTTTGCCACTCGTCGAAACAAGACAACGTAGAAGAAGACCGCAAAATGCTCGGGCGACAGCACCACCCGAGCATTTTCTATTTCTTTAAATATTCCTCAATCTCTTTTTTAGAAAGCAGGCCCTTTTGCG
>JBBUES010000039.1:0-7797 GCA_038056785.1 Patescibacteria group bacterium
GAAGGAGAGAATCCGGGCTTGTCGATACCAGTCGAATCCATGGTGAAGAGGACGATGTTGCGGTCTTTGAATATCTTGTACTGCTCGATCTCCTTCTCGACAGGCACGCCGTTCTCAGTTTCTACACGCACGTCTCCGGTGTTGACGATATCTCCATAAGGAGTCTCGATGATAATACCGGTTGAATCAGGGATAGAGTGGGTCAAGCCAAAGAAGCGTACCTTGAAGTTAGGTGAAATAGGGAGTGACTTGTCTGAGGCTTCGACAATACGCACATCAAGAGGAGGCAAATGAGGAAACTCCGCCTGGCGCTTCTTGATAAGGAGCGCACCGAACTCTCGGGTGTAGACAGGAGGATTCCCAATGCGGTTAATAAGG
The DNA here is from genome assembly GCA_038056785.1 of Patescibacteria group bacterium. Classification (GTDB taxonomy): domain Bacteria; phylum Patescibacteriota; class Minisyncoccia; order Phycocordibacterales; family Zambryskibacteraceae; genus UBA5004. The sequence continues at coordinate 379 of JBBUES010000039.1, forward strand.
AAAGGAATGCCACCTATGTGGTCCAAGTGTCCGTGGGTGATGACAAGAGCGCGAATCTTGTCCTTGCGCTCCTCGAGATACTTGGTGTTGGGGAGAATATAGTCGATACCGGGAGTGTCGTCGTTGGAGAAGAGAATACCAGCATCCACGACAATGATGTCGTTGCCGAACTCGATAGCGGTCATGTTGCGTCCGATTTCCTCTACCCCTCCAAGAGGGATAATGCGCAGAGCGTCTCCAATAGGAGGAATGATGTCATGAGGGCGCTTGACTGGTAGAGGAGACTGAGAACGGCGGCGCATGCTCTTAGGGCGAAGACCGGAGCTGAATTTGGAAGGAATCATTGAGAAAGTTGAATAAGTTTAATAAGGAGATAAGTTCAATAAGTTAATCTAAGAAGAGTTTCCACACCTTGTCTGTCTCTATGTACCAGTCTCGGATCGAGAGGAAGCGATCCTGAGAGACTGAGAGTGAACCGAGGGTGACATTCTTCACCTTCTCCGGCACCACATAGAGGAAGCTGGGTGAGTAGAGGAAGATGGCAGGTAGGTCCTTGCGTAGTTCGCCGTCGAAGGCGAGGTAGCTCTCCTTGGCCACCTCTCTATCGCTCACACTTCGAGCTTCCTCTAGGAACCTGTCTGCTCTCGAGTTGGCATAAAGCGCAATATTGAGACCAGGATCGTTACGCTGAGAAGAATGCCAGAAGGGGTAGAGGTCAGCTTCGCGGCCGACTACCTCACCGAAGAGAAGTGCGTCGAAGTGTCTCGGGCGGATAACGCTTTGGTTCAGTTCGCCTGTTTCGAAGGTCAAGACCTCAATCTTGGCACCCAGCTTTTCCCACGTCTGAGCCAGAGCTAGTGCGACATTCTTGAGTTCCTCGGCGTCACCGGTAGAGATTGAAAACGACAAAGTTATTGTATCACTCCCAGACTTCTTTTCAAGTACGCCCGTTTCCTCGTTTATTTTCCAACCACTCTTGGCTAGAAGCTCTCGAGCTTCTTGGATACGTTCTTCGGTCGAAGAGGCTGTGGCAGAACGCTGAGAAATTATTGAGTAGGCGGTGACAGGAAGTGGGGAGTCTATGGCGACACCGTAACCATCCAAAACATCATTCACAATTTCAGTCCTAGGAGCGGTGAGGTTGAGGGCTTGGCGCACAGACTTGTCGAGAAGCACCTTGGATTGGCTTTGGTTGAAGAAGACGGCAAAGACTCTAGGAAGAGGTGAATGGATCACCTGGGCACTCTTCTCATCAAGAAGGGCAATGTTCTCTGGAGAGATGCCTCCGATAGACTCAACCGAGCCGTTGTTGTAGGCCTCAATGAGGAGAGATTCAGAAGGATAGAAGCGGAAGATCAGTGTCTCGATAAAAGGGCTCTCTTCCGAAACAGAATTAAAAGGCGTGAGCTCGTAATAGTCAGGAATGCCTCCCTCATTTCTCTCCACTCGCTCTACTTTGTAAATACCCGAGCCTACGGGGAGGGTATTGAACTGGCTGAAGGAGAATTCGTCGGCGGTCACGTTCTTCCAAATGTGTCGAGGCAAGATACCAGTGGTGAGGTTGTAGATGAAGGGGGTGTAGGCCCGTCTGAGAGTGAAGGTCACAGTCATATCGTCCACTTTGGCGACAGTGACACCTTCCCAGTTGCCTCGGCGGGGACTCTTGATGAGGGGGTCAGCAATCTTGCCTATGGTAAAGACCACGTCATCCGCAGTGACAGGTTCTCCGTCGTGGAAGCGAGCACTCTCACTGAGGGTCACGGTGTAGACCAGCTTGTTTTCAGACACTTCTACAGCGCTTGCCAAGTCGTTGAGCACTTCGCCTTCTGGAGTGAGGCGTACGAGGCCGGAGTAAACGAGTGCAGTGAGGTTCTTGTCAGCTTCTGAGAGAGCGAGGACTGGGTTGATGAAGCGTGGATTGCCGACGACACCCTCGGTCAGTGAACCGCCCTGGATAGGTACGCGGACGAGGTAGGCCTCGGAGACTTTCCAAAGTAAAGTGGCCCCAGAAATGACAAAAATAGTGACAAAGAAATAAAAAAGGGTTCTCTCAGCCAGAGAGAAGGATAAAATAGTGCGACGAATCGGTCGCTCCTTGGGAATATTGAAGCGCTTGCGGATAAGCGCCCGTATGGATTTGAGGTGCATCGGGGTTTAACTGCCGATAAACAAGGGTAGGATGGCCGAGAAGGCAAAGAGGACAGCTATGAGAGCCGTCGCGTTGAAGAGGAGCTTCTCCATGCCACGGCGCATGAAGCGGCTGCCAGAGGCAGAATCAGCGCCGAAGGAGGCGCCAAGGCTCGCTTCTGAGCGTTGGAGGAGGATCCCTCCGATGAGTAGGATGCCCAAGATAACTTGAATGTAGGGAAGATAAGTCATATAAGTGCTAACTCAATAATGCTAACCCAATTTCTAGGAATGTGCAAAGCGTTGTAATACCCATTTAGAAACGTTAAAATAGTGGAAATGGTTAAGAAGCGAAAAACAAATAAACCGAAGGATCGATTCGAGGAGATCAAGGAGGAAATTTTGCGTGGTACTGGGGTAATGTTCGAACAAACTCAGCATCATATTAAACTTGTAGCGGAACAGGTAGCTGGCAATTCTGAACAAATAAATGAGATCAAGGAAGAAATTTCAAAGCTAACGGAAATGGTTGATATGTTACGAATGGATTTAAAATTAAAAGCCGATAACCTTGAACTCATAACGCTTTCGCGCAGAATAGCGGTTTTAGAGAAGAAGCTGGTAAATAGGAGGTAGTTGATTTCTCCACTCATTTGAGTAAAGTGGGGCCACTTCGACAGGTCGTTGAAGTCTCTCCCACGAGAGTGATTCGTGGGCCATAGAGGGTGTATGCCTAGCACAACCAGAGTGGAGATCCCCGAGTTCTTCGAAATCTCCAACCGTCGCCTCGGGTACCTGGCCCGCAAGATTCGCCCAGTTGTTAGCTTGACCACGCTTCCGGAAGGTATCTGGCCGGCAGATGAGGTGAGGACCTACTTCCTCAAGTTGCCGAAGGATCTTCGAGAACACAACTTCCTCTTGGAGCAGAGTGTGGGCCAGCCTGTGAGGTTCGCTAAGGTCCACAGGCTTCAGACCTACCACATTCCCGGATCAGCTGGCAGTGTCTTCCATCCAACGATCGCTGAGGTGTTGGCTCAGATTCCGAAAGAGTACATTGGCGAGACTGTGGCCTTCGAGACTTTTCTCGAGACCTACAACCCGAGCAGCCCAAATGGTTGGCACCATCAAGCTACAACCGTTCTCCTCAGGCGGGCATCGCCAGTCTCTGGCACACAACGGACTCACTACCGCTAAGAAGATTCTCAGGGCGCTGGACTTACCTCCAGCGCCCTCACTTTTTAACTCATTCCTAGCACCTAGAACCTAGCACCTAGAACCTGTATAATATGGCCATGTCACCATTAATTATTGCTTTGATCATTCTTGCGATTCTCGTGTTCTGGGTCGTCCTTGCTTATAACTCGTTCATGCGTTTGGTCAACCGGGGCCGGGAGGCTTGGTCCGATATTGATGTCCAGCTCAAGCGTCGTTACGACCTGATCCCCAACTTGGTCCAAACGGTCAAGGGTTATGCTCTCCACGAATCCCAAGCTTTCGAAAATGTAACCAAGGCTCGTGCCGCCGCGATGGGAGCAAGCTCACTAGCGGAGAAGGGCGAGGCCGAGAACATGCTCACCAGTGCTCTCAAGAGCCTCTTCGCTGTTTCTGAAGCTTACCCAGATCTCAAAGCCAACCAGAACTTCCTCAATCTCCAGAACGAACTCTCAGATACCGAGAACAAGATCCAAGCCGCTCGCCGCTTCTACAACACCAACGTCCGCGACCTCAATACGAAGGTGGATACTTTCCCATCTAACGTCATTGCTGGCTTCTTCAAGATAGCCAAGATGGAATTCTTCGAACTCGAGAACGAGGCCGCCAAGGAGCCAGTGGCAGTCCAGTTCTAAATGTCCAATTTATACTCTCATCAGGATAGCAATGTCCGGAAGACTTGGGCCTTCTTGACCCTCTTTTTCCTCTTGATCATTGCCTTCGGCTGGGTGATCTCACGTATCTATGACAACCCTGCTGCACTCTTTGTGGCCTTCGCTCTAGCCATCTTCCTCAATGTTTTCTCCTACTGGTTCTCAGACAGGATTGTTTTGAAGCTTCATAAAGCCAAGCCCGTCACTCGGGAGGAATACTTTGATCTCTGGAATGCGACAGAAAATCTAGCTATTACCGCTGGCCTGCCGATGCCCAAGCTCTACGTGATCGAGGACAGCGCCCCGAACGCCTTCGCTACTGGCCGTGACAAGGATCATGCCGTGGTTTGTGTCACCACAGGCTTGCTGCAGATATTAGAGAAGAATGAGCTTGAGGGTGTAATCGCTCACGAGCTCTCTCACATAGGCAACCGAGACATGTTACTCTCCACTATTGTGGTGGTGATGGTGGGATTCCTCGCTCTTCTCTCAGACATGTTCCTGCGCTCCAATCTCTTGTCCAACAACGACAGGAACAAGCATCCTGTTCTTATGATTGCTGGGGTTGTCCTCGCCGTCCTCACTCCACTAGCAGCGACTCTCATCCAACTCGCCATTTCTCGTAAGCGAGAGTTCCTAGCAGATGCCTCGGGGGCACTTCTGACTCGATACCCAGAAGGTCTAGCAAGTGCCTTGAGGAAAATTAGTGCTTCTCCAGCACCCATGCGCACTGCCAACAACGCCACAGCCCACCTCTTCATCTCCAACCCCTTCGGCAACTTAAAAACTTCCAAACTTCATAACTTATTTCTCACTCATCCACCTACCGAAGAGCGAATTCGTGCTTTAATAGAGAGCAATGTTCTTCAATAATGGCAAAAAGGAAAAGGAGCAACTAGAAAAGCGGGTCGTAGAACTCGAGACTGAGATCGAGCATTTGAAGGATGATCTCATTCATGACCCTATGACCGGGCTCAAGACCAAGGGCTTCTTCGAGGAGGAGTGTAGTCTCTGTTTATCTATACTCGAGAACCGAGAGAGTTCTTCTCGTAAGGAAAATTCTGGTTTCAAGAACCTCAGTCTGATCTTCTTCGACCTCGACTTTTTCAAAACGGTGAACGACACCTATGGGCATCAGAAGGGGGATGTGGCCCTCATAGAGACTGCCCGCACTATTGCAGAAAACTTTCGCGATGAGGACACTGTCGCCCGCTGGGGCGGGGAGGAGTTCGTTGTCCTCTTGCTAGGAGCCGGTGAGGAGGATGCCAAGAGGAAGGCCAACGAAGTGAGAGAGCGGATTGGGGAGATGTCCTTTGACTTCGACCGCAAGCTCAAGCTCACGACCAGTGCTGGCGTGGCCTCTGCATCTGGAGGTATGGGTTACGATGAGCTCCTCAAGAGAGCAGACGAAGCCCTCTACAAAGCCAAGAGCACTGGGCGAGACAGGGTGGTCGCGTATTCGGAAATGGGTAGCGCTTGACAATAAATCTGGGGGTGTTACGATATATGTATACTCGTTCCTTCAAGGAGATGCCCATGATCGCCATCGCGTCGAAGACCCGTGGTCGCCCGCAGTTCGCTGCCCACTTGTGTATCAAAGTCATCGCCATCGCGCGCAACACCGACGCCGGCCGCCAGCTCACCTGATCCCATCGCCGCGGCGCCGCCCCGGCCGCCGGATGCAATCCGGCGCTGGCTACGCAGCCGTTCAACCTAGGGCAGGAGTTATGAACCTGCCCGCATCCCAAAAGGGCCGTCCACAAGACGGCCCTTTCTCTTATGTAAAAAGTGCCCCGTGTGTTATAAATAATTCCTGTTCGAAGGAAGCGTCGCATAGTGGTCTAGTGCACCACGTTGGAAACGTGGCGTGCCGAAAGGTACCGAGAGTTCGAATCTCTCCGCTTCCGCCTTCGGTCCGCAGTAGCGGACCTTCGGCGTGACGAAGTCCGCCAGAAGGTTCGCGACCGCGTGCCGCCTTAGCTTTAGCGGTGGCGCAAGGCGATATTCAGGTAGTTTCGTCGTGCAAGTTTTCGGTAGTTGACTTTTCGACACGGAGTGTGATATAATAGAGACATGTAAGGTTCTCGTGGAGAGTTTCTGCAGTGGATCTGTTTCCAGAAGAAGACGCGAAATGAGAGGAGTCCGGCACTTACATGAATTAAAATAATGCCGGCAAAAAGAAAATGACTACAAAGCTGTACGTCGGTGGCATCCCTTATACTTCAACTGAAGCTACTCTTGGCGAAGCATTCTCCAAGGCTGGTAACGTTGTCTCCTCAGCGATCATCATCGATCGCATGACTGGCAGAAGCAAGGGATTCGGTTTCGTCGAAATGGCTTCCGAAGAGGAAGCTAATAAGGCGATTGAGATGTATAACGGCCAGGACTTCGAAGGAAGAAAGCTGACTGTTAACGTCGCTCGTCCCCTAGAGCCTCGTGCTCCAGGCATGAACCGCCGTCCGATGTAACTCTTTCTGAAGCTATTGGCTTCAGATTACTCAAGCAAAAGACCCCTTCGGGGGTCTTTTGCTATACTAAGTTTTATGGAAAGGGTTAAAAATATTTTTTTTCTTATCATTGGACTCGTTATAGTAGCCTGGTCATTTTATATGTTCTTGCAACAACCCGCACCAGCGAAGTATCAGAGGCCGTCAACGTGGCGGGTCGACGGGTCGGTGTTGAAAGTTGGGGACCGAAGTATTCCTGTTGAGCTTGCGGACACTGATACAGAGAGAATTCAGGGACTTTCTGGTAGAGCATCACTAGAACACGGATCTGGGCTACTTTTTCTATTTGAAAAGGGGAGTGTTCAGGGCTTTTGGATGAAGGATATGAAGTTCTCTATCGACATCGTTTGGATTGATGAAAATTGGACCGTGATCGGGATCGAAAGGTCTGTTGAGCCAGATTCTTACCCAACAGTTTTCTACTCCAACGGCCCTGCCAAATACGTCTTGGAGCTCAACGCTGGCGACGCTGCCACTCTAGGCATTGACATCGCCTCGAAGCTGTCCTTGGATCGCTAAAAAGGGGAGTTATCCACTACTTTTAAGGGTGAAATTTTTGTAAAATCTTTAGAACAAATTTCGACATGCTCCAACCCTCTCTTATCGCTAAGAATATTACTCACCGAGACGGTACCAAGGAGCCTTTCAACGCTGATAAGATCAACAGATCTATCGAGAGAGCAGCCCACGACCTCACTGATCCCATCGCCAAGGTGATCCAGGTGGCTACTGAGACCAAGCTCACTATTTATGACGGAATCACCACCACAGAGATGGATGAGGCCACCATCAACGCCGCTGTTCAGAACATCAAGGAGGATCCAGAGTACGACAAGATCGCTACCAGGCTCCTAGTCAAGACTATTTATAAATCGGTCATCGGGGATTACAACGAGGATGACCCCAACGACATCAAGGAG
>JBBUES010000040.1:0-8152 GCA_038056785.1 Patescibacteria group bacterium
ACTTGCCGAGCTGAATACGAGACAGCCAACAAGACTTATCAAAGGAATGTCTTCGTGATCCTCGTCGTGCTTGGTGCCCTCTCGGTCTTGGCGGGCAACATGCTGGTCGCCAATCCTGTGATCTCAAGCGGACTTTCGCTCGCCGGTGTGCTCTCCTTCCTCATCGCCTCTGTGCGTTATTGGAGTTCTGCCAACGATGTTATCCGGGTCATTATCCTCGGTATCGCTCTCGGACTTCTCTTCTGGATAGCGGTGAAGAAATTCAATGACAGAATACAATCCTAAAGAAATCGAAGCTAAGTGGCAGAAGGAGTGGGAGAGGCAAGGACTACACGCCACTCCAGACTCTATAGAAGGTAAGGAAAACAAGTATGTGTTGGTGGAATTCGCTTACCCTTCCGGCAATCTCCACTTAGGACACTGGTACGCTTTCTCGATTCCAGACGTCTACGCTCGTCTTTTAAGAATGCAAGGACATAACGTGCTTTACCCAATGGGCTTCGACGCCTTCGGTCTCCCGGCAGAAAATGCGGCTATTAAGCGCCAACTTAACCCTCGCACTTGGACCTTCGACAACATCGACTATATGAGGCGTCAGCTCCGCTCCATGGGTGTTTCTTTCGACTGGTCTAGAGAGGTGATTACAGCAACGCCCGAGTATTACAAGTGGACACAATGGATGTTCTTGAAATTCTTGGAGAGAGGTCTGGCTTACCAATCTGAAACTCCGGTGAATTGGTGCCCAAGTTGCAAGACTGTGCTTGCCAATGAGCAGGTGGTAAATGGTGCTTGTGAGCGTTGCGGTACTGTGGTTGAAAAGAGAAACATGCTCCAGTGGAATTTGAAGATTACAGACTATGCCGAGAGATTGATCGATGGTATTGAACCACTTGATTGGCCGAAACCTATCAAGGATGCTCAGAAAAACTGGATTGGCAAAAGCGAGGGTGCAGAAGTGGTGTTCCTAATAGCTGGTTCCGAAGCTTCTGTAACAGTCTTCACGACACGTCCAGATACTATCTTCGGTGCTACGTATATGGTTCTAGCTCCGGAGCATGCATTAGTTCAGGAGTTTAGATCAAAAATAAATAATTGGAATGAAGTCGAAGAATATATATCCAAAGCTAGGAACAAGACTGACATAGATAGAAACGCTGAAGGTAAGGAAAAGACCGGTGTAGAGCTCAAGGGGTTGAAGGCTGTCAATCCCGCTACCAAAGAAGAGATTCCAGTGTGGATCGCTGATTATGTTTTACCAAACTATGGTACTGGAGCGATTATGGCAGTGCCTGCCGACGATGAACGTGACAGAGAATTCGCAAAGACTTTCAATTTGCCTATTGTGACAGGTTATCCAAAGGCTGGTTTAGAAGATTTTGGTAAGAAGGTTACTAAATATAAACTACGAGATTGGGTGGTCTCACGCCAAAGATACTGGGGTTGTCCCATCCCAGTGATTCACTGCAAAGCCTGCGGTACAGTTCCTGTGCCTGAGCAAGACTTGCCTGTAGTGCTTCCAGATATTGAGGACTATTTACCAAGTAATGAAGGGAAGTCCCCGTTGGCCAAGGCTTCGGCTTGGGTGAATGTAGCTTGTCCTAAGTGTGGGGGAGAGGCAGAGAGGGAGACAGACACTCTCGATACTTTTGTCGATTCTTCGTGGTATTTCTTGCGTTATGCAGATCCTAAGAATACCAGCGAGTTTGCTTCCAAAGAGAAGTTGAAGCAGTGGTTACCACTCGATTTCTATTCAGGAGGCGCAGAACATACCACCATGCATCTTTTGTATTCACGCTTCTGGCACAAAGTGCTATTTGATCTGGGTTTGGTTAATGAAGCTGAACCTTATATTCGGAGGATGAACCGTAGTTTGATCTTGGGCCCAGATGGTCAGAAGATGAGTAAGTCTAAAGGCAATGTCATTGATCCAGACAAGGAAGTGGAGCGCTTGGGTTCTGATTCAGTTCGCATGTATCTAGCTTTTGTCGGTCCATATAACGAAGTTAGTGCTTATCCTTGGAACCCAGACGGCATTGTGGGAGTTCGAAGATTCCTAGAAAGAGTGTGGAGACTAAACAGTAAGCTTGGCGGAGAAAATGAGAATAGTACTTTGTTGCATCAGACTATCAAGAAGGTGGGAGACGAGATTGCTTCAATGAAAATGAACACGGGCGTCTCGGCTCTTATGATTCTGGTTAACGACTGGGAGAAAAAAGAAAAGGTTTCTCAAGAAGAATACGAAATTCTTTTAAAGTTGCTTGCGCCATTTGCACCACATATGACAGAGGAGCTTTGGCATACTCTTGGGCATCAGACCTCTATTCACACAGAAACCTGGCCAAAGTATGATGAATCTAGATTGCAATCCTCTGAGGTCATTATCGCTGTGCAGATAAATGGCAAGGTACGTGCCACCTTCTCTGCCAGCTCGACAATAGGGAAGGCGGAGGTGGTGGAGAAGGCCACAGGTTTGCCGGAAGTGCAAAAGTGGGTTGGGGATAAGGGGGTCAAAAAGGTCATTTATGTGCCCGGGAAACTGGTCAATTTGGTGGTTTCTTAGCTTCTCTTGACAGAGCTTGACACTATTAGCGTCTAATGATACAAATAGGACATATATGACTGAAAAGATTGACCTCAGCTTCAAGCCCAAGGACGCCACCAAGCGCCTTTTGGCCGTACTCGCCAAGCGTGCGCAAGATGTGATCACTTCTCGCTACGGTCTCGGCAGCAAAGCCAACAAGCTTACTCTCGATGCGATCGGCAAGAAGTACTCTATCACTCGTGAGCGTGTCCGCCAGATCGAGAATCACTCTCTCGCTGCTATCAGGAAGTCCAAGGCTTACAAGGAACTCGAACCCGCTTTTGCCGAACTCAAGGGTCTCATCGTCGAGCTCGGTGGTCTGGTTTCTGAGAAGGATTTGCTCAAACACCTTTCTAAGGACGTGGCCACTCAGAACCATTTCCATTTCCTACTCGTTATCGGTGAGGACTTCAAGCGTGAGAAGGAAGATGACGAATTCAAACACCGCTGGCACGTAGATTCAGAACTTTCTAAGAAGATCGAGGGCGCCTTGCGCAAACTCTATGCCAAACTCTCTGATGATGAGCTCGTAGTAGAGGGTGACCTTATCGAAAATTTCCTCGAGGAAGTGAAGGATATGAATGATAAGTACAAGAACGAAGAAGTGATCAAACGTTGGCTCTCGATCTCGCACAAGATTGGCAAGAACCCTCTCGGTGAGTGGGGTAAGTCTTCATCTCCCAATGTGAATGCCAAGGGCATGCGTGACTACGCCTTCCTCGTTATTCGCAAGCATGGTTCTCCTATCCACTTTAAGGAAGTGGCCAAGGCTATCGGTCAGTACTTCGACAAGAAGGCCCATGTCGCTACCACTCACAACGAGCTCATCAAGGACCCTCGTTTTGTTCTCGTCGGTCGTGGTCTCTACGCTCTCGCAGAGTGGGGTTATATGTCTGGCGTGGTCAAGGATGTGATCAAGAAGATTCTCGAGAAGGAAGGCCCTCTTTCCAAAGAGAAGATTGTAGAGAAGGTGCTCAAAGAGCGCTATGTCAAAGAGAATACCATCTTGGTCAATCTCCAGAACTCCAAGTTTTTCAAAAAGGATAAGGACAACCGTTACTCGAACGCTTAGTTTGGTGTAGAATAGGGGAATGATTACAGAGTTTCTAACTCTCTTTGGAAACGAGATTCTTCTCCGAGCTTTCGACGTTATTCGCTCCTTCTGGCCAATCTGGGTGCCACTCCTTCTCGCTTACGTTGGTTTCCAAGAGTGGCTCACTTACAAGCGTAGAGAGTGGATCAAGGGGCAGGGCGGAGTCCTGCTTGAGGTGCGCCTCCCGAGTGAACAAATGAAGTCGCCCGTCTCGATGGAGCTCTTTATGCAGTCCTTGCATCAGACGGGAGTGGGGACGATCACCGATGCCTTCTTCAAGGGTCGAGTACGCGCTTGGTTTTCCTTAGAGCTTGTCTCAGATGGGGGGCAGGTTCATTTTTATATTTGGATGCACGCTAAGTGGAAGAGAGGTGTAGAGACTCAACTCTACTCACTTTTCCCCAACGTGGAGGTGAGGGAAGTGCCGGACTATACCTTGCCTATCAAGTATGATTTACAGAAGTACAAGTACAGCAAGATGACTCAGATGGTTCTCACCAAGGCGGATGCTTATCCTATCAAGTCCTATGTAGACTTCGGTTTGGACAAAGATCCTGACGAAGAGTACAAGCACGACCCCATGGCACCGATGCTCGAGTTCCTCGGTTCGCTGAGGAAGGGTGAGCACGCCTGGATTCAGATCCTCGTCCAGGGTCACATTAAGGAGAGTCTGAAGTATGGCCGTCTTATCCCTCGCCCAGACTGGAAGGAGGCTGCCAACAATGAGATCAAGGAGATTGCCAAGAAAGCTAAGTTCAAGACTCCTGAGGACAAGGGTGGTGATTCCAAGTTCCTTTCCGAAGAGCAGAAGGATGTCATTAAGGCGATCGAACGCTCGATCGAGAAGCCAGCCTTCGACACTATGATCAACGCCTTCTACTTCTCTGAGATTGAGGTCAACAACCCCAACAACATCGGTGGCCTCCTTGGTTCCTTCAAGTCCTTCAGCTCCAATACCATGAACGGATTTAAGCCTGGCTTTAGCGCTGACTATGACTATCCATGGCAGGACTTCGGCAACATCAGGCGCAACTTCAATGAGCGCAGGTTTCTTGAGACATACAAGCGTCGTTCCTTCTTCAACGAGCCGTTTAAGAGGTTTAAGGGGAAGCCCTACATTCTCACTACCGAGGAGTTGGCTACTATCTACCACTTCCCAAGTTCCATGGCGGTCGCTACACCCACTCTCACTCGCATTCCTTCCAAGAAGGCTGAGGCTCCTGCTAACCTTCCTGTCTAACAATGGAGGCCGAAGCGAGTCAGAAAAAAATTATTGCCTCATTCCTCTTTGGAATCACCTTTGTTCTCATAGTCTGGGGCGTCGCTCCGCCAGAGAAGTACCCGACTGGCACTATTGTGACTATCCCCGAGGGTGCTGGACTTTACCAGGTAGGAGAGTTGCTCGAAGAGGAGCAAGTGGTGCGTTCGCAGTTCTGGTTTAGGACCGTGGCCATCCTTCTAGGTGGCGAGAGACGGCTCCAAGCTGGGCAATACTTCCTCTCACGTCCTGAGAGTGTCGCCGTGATCGCTTGGAGGATTCTCCATGGTGACTATGATATCGAGAGAGTGAAGCTTACTATCCCAGAAGGCTTTACGGTTGAAAAGATTTCTACCCTTTTTAATGAAAAGTTTGCCTCCTTTGATCATAAAACTTTCTTGCGAACCGCTCCCGAGGGATACCTCTTCCCTGATACCTATTTCATGCCAGTGACTGCCACCGCTTCAAGCACTATTAAGCTCTTGAAAGACAATTTCATTAGAAAGATCTTTGATGTTATGCCCGAGATTGAGCGGTCTGGTAAGTCGCTTGAAGACGTTGTGGTTATGGCCTCGCTCATAGAAGGGGAGGCAAACAACCAGAGTGATCGTGAACTGGTTTCTGCCATTCTCTGGAAACGTCTCAAGATCGGTATGCCACTCCAAGTCGATGTAGAGAAGAAGACTTATGAATTCCAAGGTTTGCCGGAAGCACCGATCAACAACCCCGGCCTCCTTTCTATAGAAGCAGCGCTCCGTCCCACTACCACTCCGTATCTCTACTATTTGACCGGCAAGGACGGCAAGATGTACTATGCGAAAACCTTTGATGAACATAAAGCCAACATTGCCAAATATCTCTCCAACTAATCCCACTCCGCCAAGGCTTCGCGGGATGAAGGTTTTCGTAGGGCTCTCAGGTGGAGTAGACAGCGCCGTATCAGCGGCGCTTTTGAAGCGTGAGGGATACGAGGTCACAGGGGTCTTCATCAGGGCTTGGCAGCCGGACTGGTTACCTTGTACTTGGAGAGAGGAGAGGCGGGATGCCATGAAGGTGGCTCTCTCACTCGATATCCCATTCCTCTTCCTAGACTTAGAGAAAGAGTACAAGGAGGGCGTGGTGGACAAGATGCTCGCAGAATATAAGGCTGGTAGGACTCCGAATCCGGATGTGCTTTGTAATAGAGAGATTAAATTCGGCTCCTTCTGGCAGTTCGCCAAGGAGCGTGGTGCCGACTTCATCGCCACCGGCCATTATGCTCAAGTGTCAAACACCGGGTGTTTGACAGAGGGAAGTGATAAAGATAAAGATCAGTCGTATTTCTTGTGGACCTTAACCCAAGATGATCTAGCTCACACTCTTTTCCCAGTTGGAGGGTTGGAGAAGTCTGAGGTGAGGAAGTTGGCAGAGCAGTTTAAGCTACCTGTCGCCAGCAAGAAAGATAGTCAGGGGATTTGCTTCATGGGGGATGTTTCGATGGAGGAGTTCCTCTCACACTTCATTGCCACCAAACCCGGTAAGGTGGTCAATGTCGATGGGGAAGTGATCGGCACCCACAAGGGGCTAATCTACTACACTATCGGCGAGCGACACGGGTTTGAGGTGGTGAAGAAGGGCGTCTCAAGTGGACCTTTCTATATCATCTGGAAGGATATCAAGAAGAATGTGTTGGTAGTATCTGATAATGAAGAGGAGATTCTAGACTGCTCACCGACTAAGATTGTTTTAAAGAATGTGAATTGGATCAATGAGCCAAGTGCGCCAGAGATAACTGCTCGCATCCGTTACCGAGGTGAGAAGTTGGCATGCACCCTCTCAGTTGAAAAGGGGAAACTTTCTGTGGAGTTCAAGGATCCCGTGCGAGGTCTCTCCTTGGGCCAGTCCATCGTCTTCTACGAGGGGAAGAATTGCCTCGGAGGAGCGGTGATGGACCGAATTATTTCTTGATATACTTAGTGAATGCTAAAAACGTTGAAAAAGGCTTTCGCTCCCAAGGTGCAGGTTGACCCCGCTACAATCTCAGTCGTTAAGGCCAACGGCAAGCACGAAACCTTCGATCCAGAGAAGCTGCGCTTCTCACTCGTTAATTCTGGTGCAGGGCCCGAGGCTGTTGAAGAAGTGATGACCCATCTCTCTCCTAGTTTGCATAGTGGTATGACCACTAACGAGATCTATCGACACGCTTTCCAAATCTTGGCCAAGATCAGTAAGCCCGTAGCACGGAGCTATTCGCTCCGTCGGGCGGTCATGGACTTGGGGCCTTCGGGCTTCCCATTCGAAGACTTCGTGGCAGAGGTCCTGCGGGCTCAAGGGCTTGAGTGTGTTACTCGACAGACGGTCCTTGGTGGTTGTGTCCCTCACGAGGTGGATGTGGTCGCTTACAACGACAAGAAGCTCATCATGGTTGAGGCTAAGTTCCACAACGAGCTGGGTACCAAGAGCGATCTCAAGGTGGTTCTCTACATTAAGGCTCGCTTCGACGATTTGAGAGAGAACGTCTTCAACTATGGAGGCAAGGATAGGAAGCTTACCGATGCGTGGCTGGTGACCAATACCAAGTTCTCCTCAACTGCGATTTACTACGGGGTATGCAAGGACATGACCCTCATAGGCTGGAACTATCCTGAGAAGGGTAATCTTCAGGATATGATAGAGAGTGAGAAGCTTCACCCCGTCACCTGTCTCACCACTCTCTCCTCGGCCGAGAAGCAGAAGCTGGTGACCGCTGGGGTGGTGCTCTGTTCCGGGGTCAAGAGGAATCCAGAAGTCTTGCGGCAACTTCTGGGTCAGAGTTTCGATGCTACTGCCGTACTTACTGAAATAAACGAATTATAATTTATGACCCTTTTGTCCTTCCATCCACTTTTCTACTTAATCATCTCGGTACTCTTGGGTTCTGTGCTTGGACTCGAGAGAACTCTCGCTGGGAAGACCGCGGGTCTACGTACCTATGCCCTCGTCTCGATGGGCTCATGCCTCTTCATCCTCATTGCTAGATACGTGATCCCTACTTCTGAGGTTTATACCTTCGACCCACTGCGTATGGCGGCGGCGGTGGTCATGGGCATCGGTTTCCTCTGCGGAGGCGTGATTGTGTTCAAGGATTCCACTCTCCAAGGTCTCACGACCGCAGCTGGTCTCTGGGTGGCGGCTGGTATCGGCATGGCAGTGGGTTATGGTCTCGTGGACCTAGCTCTCTTTGCCACTATCACCACTCTCC
>JBBUES010000041.1:0-3469 GCA_038056785.1 Patescibacteria group bacterium
TGGCAAGGAGTTCGATGATGTCCTTGAGACGTACAGAGGAACCGTTGATGAAGTACTCATTGACCCCATCCCTAGAGACCACACGCTCAATCGTGACCTCGGAGAAGTCCATATCGAAGATCCTGCGCTCGTTGTCGAAGACGACCTTGACCGAAGCTCTGTTGGCTCGAGGAGTGTCATTAGACCCGTTCCAGATCAGATCCTCCCCACGCTTGCCACGCATGCTCTTGATCGACTGCTCACCGAGTACGAAGCGGAAGGCTTCAGCCACGTTGGACTTACCCGAACCATTGGGTCCCACAATAGAAGAAATGGGTGTGTTGAATTCAAAACCGTTCTTCTTGGCAAAAGATTTAAAACCCGATAATTCTATCGACTTGAGATACATTATTTAAATTATAGCAGACCTTACTTCCAACCCTGCTTTTCGAGAGCGTCCTTGGCGGCGGCTTGTTCGGCATCCTGCTTAGACTTGCCTTCCCCCTCGCCATACACCTCGTTACCGACAGAGACACGCACGGTGAAATGCTTGTCGTGATCGGGACCGGATTCCTTGAAGGTTTTATACACTGGAGTGTGGCCCTTGAGTTCCTGAGCCTTCTCTTGGAAGAGAGACTTAGCATCAATCCACGAACCTGTTTTCAAAATTTCTTCCATGATCGGAGTAACGTGATTCAAAATGAATTCCTTCGCGGCCTCATAGTTCTGATCGACATAAATAGCGCCAATAAGCGCCTCCAGAGTATTGGCGAGGATGTACTGGCGAGCACGGCCCATGTCCTTGCTCTCGCCCTTGGAGAGGAAGAGGAAGTCGTTGGCACCGAGTTCGGTAGCAACACGGGCGCAAGTGTCGGCATTGACCAGGGCGGAGCGGAGCGAGGTCAGCTCACCCTCGTCAGAGTCCTTCATCTTGCCGTAGAGATAGTCGGTGATGACAAGTTCAAGCACCGCATCACCTAGGAATTCTAGGCGCTCGTTGTGTTCGAGACCTGAGTCCCGGTTTTCGTTGATATATGAGCGATGGGTGAAGGCCTGCCTCAAGAGGCGCTCGTCCTTGAACTTGATCCCCGCTGTTTCCTCGAATTTGCTGAAGTCCATAACTGCACGCTACTTCATTTCGGCTAGTTTTGTCAAAGCGGTGGTGATGACAGGTAGAATATCGTCATAAAAGTTGAGGTCAAGGATGTCCGCCAACCGGAACCATCGGACGTCGTCCAAACCACCCTTATCTTCCTTCTTATCGAGTGTTAGATCTTGGAAAGGGGCTTCGGCAAGATAATAGTTGATCTCCTTCTTGATCTTGCCTCTTTCTGGATGGAAGGTGGCGTAGCCATTGCTGCCAATCCCCTCCTTGACCTCAATGGGAATGCCAATCTCAAGCGGGACCTTCCTCCTCAAACAGTCTTCATCCTTCTCCCCATTCTCAAGCCTACCCTTGGAAAGAGTCCAGTGGCCGAAGACGTCATGGACCAGAGCTAGGTAAACATCGCCTTCGTGCTTGGCATAGACTACCGCTCCCGCCAACTTCTCGACTGGCAGCTGGTCCATAGGCACATTGCCATACTTCTTCTTGGGCTTGGACTTGTCGTCCTTGCCGGGCTCGCCCATTTCCTTATAAACAGCGCCTAGAACGCCGTTGACGAACTTACCAGAGGTTTCCCCACCGAACTGCTTGGCGAGCTCAATAGCCTCGTTGATAGCCACCTTGGGAGGAACCTCGTTCCTATCGGCAAAGAGGAGCTCAGCGAGTCCAATACGCAAAATATTCCTATCCACAGGAGCAATCTTGTGGATAGGCCAGTCCGGAGCGGCCTTGGTGATGAGGACATCGAGATCCGAGCGTTTATCAAATACAGTTTTAAGCAACTTCTCCATGAAGGGCCTATCAGAAGAACCCGGAGCGAACTCCTTGATGTTTCTTTCGAAAATAGAATGAAGCTCTTCGGGCTTTCGGTTTTCGAAATCCCACTCGAAGAGTGATTGAAGAACAATTGATCGTGAAAGATGTCGTTGTGACATGAAAGAACAGGTAAACTTTGTTTGGAAAATCTAACTAGGCCTTAGCGGCAGCACTCACCTTCCTAGCACGCTTCTCGAGCTTGGCGGAGAGGTCTACAACCTTCCTGCCACGGTAAGTACCGGTAGCCTTGGAAACACGGTGGCGCAAATGAGCATTACCCGCTTCATCCTTGGTGAGCGCAGGCTTAGACAGAGCGTGATGTGAACGCCTGTTCTTGGTATGCGATCGGGTATGTCTCATTCGTACAACCATGGCCCTACTTTAGCACATTCTTTAGGAAACTCAACCTGTGGAGCTCAGTTGGCCCATACTGCTTTAAAGCACTGATGTGCCTCTTGGTGCCATAGCCCTTGTGGACGTGGAAGTCGAATCGGGGAAACTTTTTGGATAGCCGGACCATCCTCCTATCTCTCACCACCTTGGCGCAGATGGAAGCCAGTGAAATGACCGGAATTTTCTCATCCCCCTTTATGACCGTGAGCTGATGCTTGAATTCGACAGGGGCTTTGAGCGAGCCGTCGAGGAAAATTTGGGCATCAATCGGCACTTTCAACCTACTAAGGCAGCGTTTGATGCCGAGGCGAATAGCGTGTGAAATCCCATGCTTATCGATAATCTTTTCTGAGACGAGCGAAGTGCAGAAATCCAGCTCCCCTCTCTTCCTTGCTTCTTGGGCCAGAGCAAACCACAACTCACGACCTTCCTCGGAAAGTTGTTTAGAGTCTCGAATCCCTTTGAAAAAGCGTTTATCAAAATTTTTAGGAATAACAACTACTCCAACCAAAACTGGACCGGCCAATGGCCCTCGGCCAGCCTCATCTATACCTACGATTGGTGACATGAAGTAATTCTATTATACTGAGCCTATGTTTACCCACCTCCGCACCCACTCCCACTACTCACTCTTGGAGGCTATCCCCAAGATTCCAGAGCTCGTCAAGAGAGCCAAGAAGCTCGGCATGGAATCCTTGGCGCTCACCGACGCCGGCAACCTCTACGGCGCTATCGAGTTCTACAAGGAGTGCGTAGATGAGGGGATCAAACCGATCATCGGTGTCGACTTCTATGTCGCTACTCGCACTCGTCACGACAAGGAGGCTCGGGTAGACAACCAACGCACTCGGCTGGTGCTTCTAGCTGAAAATGAAGCGGGTTACAAGAACCTCCTGAAGCTGGTCACCGCCTCATATCTTGAGGGCTTCTACTACAAACCACGCATCGACCGCGAACTCTTGGAAAGGCACAACGAAGGACTCATCGCTATCGCCAAGGAAGAGAAATATTATCCAGAAATCTTCAAAGATAGATTTTACAAAGAGGATTCACTCGCTATCTACAACGTCCACTACCTTGACCCTTCCGACAGACCGGCCCTCAACACCGTACTTTCTATCCAAGAGTACCTAAGCCGTGGTGGCTTCAACGAAGAGGACGATCTCTCCTTCAAGA
>JBBUES010000042.1:0-1765 GCA_038056785.1 Patescibacteria group bacterium
GATTGTGGCTACCGTTGACCGCGGATTGTTCGAGCGGGACTTCTGGTCGATAGAGATAGCGGGAGAGAGTCCCACAATCTCATCCACGTCAGGCTTCTGCATCTGCTTCAAGAACTGCCGGGCATAAGAAGAAAGGGACTCGACATAGCGACGCTGACCCTCGGCAAAGATGGTATCGAATGCGAGCGATGACTTGCCAGAGCCCGAAAGCCCAGTGAAAACCACCATCTTGTTGCGCGGCATCTCGACCGTAATGTTCTTAAGGTTGTGAGTGCGAGCCCCCTTCACTATGATTTTGTCTTCTGGTTTCTTCATTTGATGCGAGATTCTAACACTTTGATCTCATCTCTCAAAATAGCGGCGGTTTCGAAATCGAGATTCTTGACCGCCTCCTCCATCTCGTCCATTTTCATCTTAATGAGTTTCTTAGGAGCCTTCTCGAACATCTTCTCATCGGTCTCTAGGAGTAGGTTGACCGCCTGATGGTGTTCACGTTCAAGCGTGTCGGTAATATCCTTAATCTTCTTGATAATAGTCTTCGGAGTAATGCCGTGCTCTTTGTTATAAGCCGTCTGGATAGTGCGGCGGCGAGCAGTCTCACTGATAGCGTATTGCATAGCGCTGGTCATAACATCAGCGTAGAGGATCACTTTGCCATCCACATTTCTGGCAGCACGACCAATAGTCTGGATAAGCGAAGTCTCTGAGCGCAGGAAGCCTGCCTTATCTGCATCCAAGATGCCGATGAGTGTGACCTCGGGTAAGTCGAGCCCCTCTCTGAGCAAGTTCACCCCGACCAAGATATCGAACTCCCCTTTTCGGAGCTTGGTGAGAATCTCGATACGCTCAATAGTTTTGATATCACTATGGAGGTACTCAGCTTTAATTTTCTTTTCCTTCAAATATTCTGAGAGATCTTCCGCCATTTTCTTGGTGAGAGTGGTAGCGAGCACACGGCCACCCTTCTTGATCGCCTTCTCAGACTCAGCGATAAAATCAAATATTTGGCCCTTATAACTTCCTTTTTCCTGAATAGGTTTAACCTCTACCACTGGGTCAATAAGGCCTGTAGGGCGGATCAGTTGCTCGACAGTCCTCTCACTATGTTCAGCTTCGTACTTCCCCGGTGTAGCAGAGGTGTAGATAGTCTGGCCAATTCTTTTCGAAAATTCATCAAACTTGAGTGGACGATTGTCTCGAGCTGAAGGCAATCTGAACCCGTGTTCTACCAGCGTATCCTTCCTAGACTTGTCCCCTGCGTACATACCACCAATCTGAGAGACAGTGACATGAGACTCGTCGATAATAGTGAGGAAGTCCGGCGAGCCATCGGCCTTCTTGGGGAAATAGTCGAGCAGAGTATATGGCGCCTCCCCTGTTTTCTTGTTGGTGAAGTGCCTTGAGTAGTTCTCAATACCGTTGGTGTAACCCACTTCTCTTATAAGAGCGAGGTCATAAGTCGTGCGACGCTTGATGCGCTCAGCTTCAAGAAGCTTGCCCGCCTTTTGGAATTCTACTAGGCGCTCCTCGAGTTCGGCCTTGATACTTTTCAAAGCTTTTTCATTGGCCTCATCGCCACTAATGAAATGTTTGGTGGGGAAGAGGAAGAAGACCTCAACCTCATTGATAATCTCTCGAGTGAGAGCATCGATTCTCTTAATGACTGCTACCCTACCCTCTTCCAATTCAACTCGATAAATAATTCGCTCTGAGATGGGCATCACTTCAACCACATTTCCTAAAGCTCGAAACTGCCCAGGCTTAA
>JBBUES010000043.1:0-5306 GCA_038056785.1 Patescibacteria group bacterium
CATGGAAGCTTCACCATTTAAGGTAGACCAGATCGACGAAGTGATCCTAGTTGGAGGACAGACTCGCATGCCACTTCTGCAGGAAGCAGCCAAGAAATTCTTCGGCAAAGAGCCAAACCAGTCTATCAACCCAGATGAAGTGGTTGCTCTCGGCGCCGCTATCCAGGGAGGTATCCTCGCAGGAGATGTGAAGGATGTCCTTCTCCTCGACGTCATCCCACTTTCTCTCGGTATTGAGACTATGGGCGGTGTCGCTACCAAGCTTATTGAGAAGAACAGCACTATCCCTACGGCCAAGTCTCAAGTTTTCTCCACCGCCGCAGACAACCAGACTTCAGTCGAGATTCATGTGGTGCAGGGCGAGCGTGCTATGGCTTCTGATAACAAATCTCTTGGCAAGTTTATTCTAGATGGCATCCCACCATCTCCACGTGGTGTGCCTCAGGTCGAGGTCACCTTCGACGTGGATGCAAACGGCATCTTGAACGTGAAGGCCAAGGACAAGACTTCTGGCAAGGAACAATCGATCCGTATCGAAGCCTCTTCTGGCCTCTCCAAGGAGGAGATTGAGAAGATGCAGAAGGATGCTGAAGTGAATGCGGCAGAAGACTTGAAGAAGAAGGAACTCATCGATGCCAAGAACACTGCCGAGCAGATGGTCTACACTGCAGAGAAAGCACTGAAGGATGCTCCAACTGTGCCCGAGGACATCAAGACCGCAGTTAATAGCAAGGTGGAATCTCTCAGGAAGGAGAAGGATAGCGGCACACTCGAGACCGTCAAGACCGCGAGCGCCGAGCTCTCAACCGAGATGCAGAAGATTGGGGAATGGATGAGTAAGAACCAAGCCACCAACCCTTCGCCTGCTGGCTCAGGGTCTGCCGCTCCCGAAGGAGACGTCAGAGACGCTGAAGTAAAAGAAGAAAAACCAGAAGAGCCTAAAGCTTAATGAAGGACTATTACAAGATCTTAGGAGTTGAGCGTGGGGCAAGCGAAGAGGAGGTCAAGAAGGCCTTCCGCAAACTGGCGCATGCTTACCATCCAGACAAGTCTGGTGGAGATGAGGCCAAGTTCAAGGAAGTTTCTGAGGCTTACTCAGTCCTCTCAGACAAGAAGAAGCGCCAGCAGTATGACGCTTATGGATCTGCTGGTGCTGGCGGTTTCCAAGGTGGCGCTGGTTTCAATCCCAACGATTTTGGCTTCGACTTCTCCGGCTTCGGTGGTCAGGCTGGCTTTGACTCTGGGGATCTTGGAGATATTCTCTCCTCGATCTTTGGTGGCCGCAGAGTGCGTCGTGGTCGAGATGTGGCGGTCGACATCGAACTCTCGTTCCAAGAATCCGTCTTCGGTGTTGAGCGTAAGGTGGTCATCAACTCCAAGGTAGTGAAGCAGAAGGAGGTCTCGATCGGCGTGCCTGCCGGTATTGATGACGGGCAAATGATCCGTTTGTCAGGAATGGGTGAGACACTGGAGGGAGGTTTGCCTGGAGACTTGTATGTGAAGGTGCATGTCAGGAAGCACCCATACCTGAGGAAGGAGGGCTACAACCTCATTATGGAGCTTGTAGCCAAGCTCACCGAGGTTCTCCTTGGCGGTGAGAGGACTATTGCCACCCTCGATGGAGAGATTACTCTCAAGATCCCGGCTGGCACCAAGCATGGCACAATCCTAAGGGTGAAGGGTAGAGGTGTGCCAACTGGCCATGACAAACGAGGAGATCTCTACGTGCGTGTCTCAGTCCAGATTCCCGAGAAGCTCTCCAAGGAACAGAAGAAGCTGGTTGAGGAGTTAAAAAAAGAGGGAATATAAAATATGAAAACTAATTCAACTGAAATTTATTTGGACAAACTCAATCGGGAATACCTCAAACTTCACCAGGATTATGAGAAGTTGTTTTGGGTGACTTACATGGGTGATCACTCATTTGATAAACAGCGTGATCTCGCTCTTTCTAAGAGGGATAAGTTTAGGGTCGATGAGGGGTACTCTCTCAAGCTAAAAAGTTTATTGAAGGATGCCAATAAGGAAACGGTTGAGAGGATCAAAGTATGGCTAAAATTCTTTGAATGCTACCAATCTCCCAAAGAGGCTGCTTCCCTTAAGGGCAAAATTGACCAGTTGGAATCTAAAATTCTTAAAAATCGTTCTAAGAGGAAGGAGGGATACATTGGTCCTTATACCAAAAAGTTTGTAAAAGCTTCCTCTCTCAAAATGAGCACGATGATGCGCACTCACGATGATGAGAAAGTGAGAAAGGCTTGCTTTGAAGCTAGAGAAAATTTGGCCAGGTTTGATCTCAATGACTATGTAAAACTGGTCTCTCTTCGTAACGAGTATGCAAGAAAACTAGGCTATGCGGATTTCTACGATTTCAAGGTGCAGAGAGTGGATGGTATGACCAAGAAAGAATTATTTGGTTTGTTTGATTCGATTTACCAGAAGACTAAGTACGCTTTTGCTGATATCCGCAACTTGGAAAAGAAAATGCCGGGTCTTAGGAAGCCTTGGAACTTCGGCTTTATGATGGCGGGGAATTTTACTAAAGAAGAAGATCCTTACTTCCAATTTGAAGAAGCGGTTGAACGCTGGGGTCGCTCCTTTGCTGCTTTGGGAGTGGATTTCCAGGGAGCTACGCTTAGACTTGATCTGGTTGATAGAGAAGGTAAGTACAACAACGGATTCTGCCACTGGCCAGTGCTGACTCACTACAAAAATGGTAAACGCATGCCGGGGGAATCAAACTTCACTTGTAATGTAGTCCCAGGGCAGATTGGAGCTGGCCACCAGGGCTACCACACTCTCTTCCACGAGGGCGGACATGCAGCCCACCTTTTGAACGCCGAAGAGAGGGAGGTGGTGCTTAACCACGAGTACCCACCGTCTACGGCTTCTTGGGATGAAACTCAAAGCATGTTTATGGATACAATCTTTTCTTCTATTGAGTGGAAGCACCGCTATGCCAAGGATGCGAAAGGTAATCCTTATCCTCTAGAACTTTTTGAAAGAAAGGTGAGGAAACTAGCACCTCTTATGCCCATGGGTCTAAACGGTATTATTTTTGTCTCTACCTATGAAAAGGAAATTTACGAGACCAAGAAATTAGATGTCAGCACTGTTCTAAAGATTGCTAAGAAAAACTTCAAGAAGTATTATGATCGCTCAGTCGATTCTATCTACGCTCTAGACATCCCTCATATCTACAGTTGGGAATCCTCAGGCGCTTATCATGGTTATGGTTTGGCAGAGCTTGCGCTCTCACAATGGCGGGAGTACTTCTACAAGAAGTATGGCTATGTTGTAGACAACCCAAAGGTAGGAGAGGAGATGGCTCGTGTTTGGAAATTGGGGGCACGAAAAACTTTCAAGGAGTTTGTGGAAGTGGCGACCGGCAAGGAACTCTCGTCAGAAGCATTTCTCAGAGCTGTAACTATGCCTGTGCCCGTTCTGCTTAAAAAGGCCAAAGAAAGAATAGCTCGATTGGAGAAAGTTAGGCCTCACAAAGGTGAGATTAATTTAAACGTCAAGGTTTATATGGTTCACGGCAAAAAAGAGATCGCTAACAACAAAAAAAGTTTTAAAAAAATGACCGAGCAGTATAAAGCTTGGTTGAGGAAGCAGTAGAGAGGTATATGCTGAGTCCATACATGGTATTGCCTTAGTCTCAAATTTGTATTATTATGATATCCAGAGTACTAGATAGTTCCGTGTTAACTAATCGCTTCTCTCGTTCTATTGGTACTTTGTGTTACGATAAGTTTAATGGCTAAAGCAATAAAAAAGGGGGGGAAATTGGGTATCTACTCTGAGCTAAAAGAGCGTGGCTTCCTCAAGCAGGAAACTGCGCCAACACAGGTTGTTGGCTCGGCCAAGACCTTCTCTGTTGAGGATTCTCTGAACAACGGGAAGGTCACGTTCTACGTAGGATTCGATCCGACTGCGGACAGCATGCATGTTGGGCACTTGTTGCCCATTATGGCAATGACTCATCTGCAGCGGGCCGGACACGTACCGATCGCCATTATTGGCGGCGGTACCACTATGATTGGTGATCCCAGCGGCAAGACTGAGATGAGGAAGATGCTCTCCAAGGAGGACATCGAAGCAAATGGTCGCAAACTCCTCTCTCAGCTGAAGCGTTACCTCGTCTTCGGCGAGAACCAGGGGCTTTTTCTCAACAATGCTGAGTGGCTTCTACCACTTAACTACATTGAATTCCTTCGTGACTTCGGGAAGTACTTCAAGGTCAACGAGATGATTCGTGTGGAGGCATATAAGATGCGCCTCGAACAAGAGCAGGGCCTATCCTTCATCGAGTTCAACTACCAGCTGCTTCAGGCATACGACTTTCTTGTCTTGTACGAGAAGTACGGGTGCACTGTGCAAATGGGTGGCGACGACCAGTGGAGCAATATCTTGGCCGGCGTAGATCTCATTCGTAGGGTAACTCAAGGCAGTGCTCAGGCATTGACCTTCCCACTTCTGACCACTGCTAGTGGAAAGAAGATGGGGAAAACGGAGTCAGGCGCCGTCTGGCTTGACCCAGAGAAGACCTCTCCTTACGAGTACTACCAGTACTGGATCAACTCAGATGACAGGGATGTTGAAAAGTTCTTGAAACTCTTCACCTTCCTGCCACTTGAAGAAATATCCAGTATGTGCGAAGCAGGTGGCCAGCAGTTGCGTGCCGCCAAGCAGGCTCTCGCTTTTGAGGCGACGAAAATCACCCATGGCGAGGAAGAAGCTCAAAAGGCTCAAGGTGCTTCACAGGCGCTCTTCGGTAACCAAGGTGCGGATCTTTCTGAGGTGCCGAGTATCGCTATCTCTCGATCAGAAATCGAGAAAGGGTTGAAGCTTGCTGAGGTTCTGATCAGGGTTGGGCTTAGCAAGTCTAAAACTGAAGCAACCAATCTCATCATAGCTGGTGGCATTTACGTTGAAAACCAGCCTGTAACGAAAGCTGGGACTACCATGTTGGAGATCTTGGGTACCGCTACTACTCTTCTCTTGAGAAAGGGCAAGAAGACCTATCGCAAGGTCGTCATCGAGGGGTAAGAGTAGTCAAACAACAATATTGACATCTATATTCTTATTTAGATATCACGATAGTAGTTACAAATTAACGCTATAAGAGTGTTATTGCTATGACACAAAAAACAATTAATCAGTCTATGGTCAAGGCGGCACTTTTGGCCGGAAAGATTCTGAAATCAGCTTTTGATTCCAATAAGACAGCCACACTGAGGAAGAGTAAGGCTTATTATGATGTTGTCTCCGAAGCTGATTTTTTGTCTGAAAAGATAATTCTT
>JBBUES010000044.1:0-1092 GCA_038056785.1 Patescibacteria group bacterium
TTTCTTTGAGACGTTCTGCTTGCTTCTTGGGAGCTTTAGGTAAGGCACCGAAAATTTTCTTAACTTCATTGATAACAGCTTTGTTGGTGACGTCTCCAGAGATAGCCACGATAGTCTTCGAGGCGACATAGTGCTTACCATGGTAAGTGAGGAAATCCGTACGAGTAAACTTCTTAATATTCTCAGCTGGACCTGCAATGCTCCGACCCGCTGGAGTGTCGCCATACAAGAGCTTGGCGAGGAGGTCCCAGACGTGTTGATGAGGCAAGTCCTTATACATACTGATCTCCTGCAGAATCACTCCCCTCTCCTTCTCCAAGTCCGCTGCTGGGAAAGCGGGATTGAGATAAATATCCGAAACCACTTCCAAAAGTTTCTTCCAATGCTTCTTCTGTGCCTTGGCGTAGTAGAGAGTGAGCTCATTTGAAGTCATGGCGTTCGACTCAGCGCCGACAGTATCGAGCTCGGAACTTACCGTCATAGCCGAGGGCCTAGTAGCAGTGCCCTTGAAGAGCATGTGCTCGAGGAAATGTGAGAGACCGTTCTCCTTCTTAGATTCGTAGTTGGAACCCGTCTCACAAGCGACCACCACAGTGGTCGAAGGATTGTCATGAGCTGGCACGACTATCACCCGCACCCCGTTCGGCAAAGTAGTTTTTGATGGCTTCATAGTAGTGAAGACTACCCTAGACCTGCTTTTCTTTCAAACTAAGCCTATTTTAGAAGTCCAAGAAGCTCTGAGATCTTCACTCTCTTCTGCTCTCCTGTGTCACGGTCACGGATGGTCACGGTGTCGAGAAGTTCTGGGTTCTCACCGAGAGTATCGAAGTCGATAGTGATGCAATGAGGAGTGCCGATCTCGTCCTGTCTCCTGTAACGCTTGCCGATGTTGCCATTGTCATCGAACTCGATATTGGGAATCTCTTTCTTCAACATGGCATAAACTTCTCGAGCCTTAGCGACGAGCTCTGGCTTATTTTTCAAAAGTGGGAAGACCGCGGCACGAACAGGGGCAACTAGTGGAGCAAACTTAAGATAAGCCCGTTTCTCTCCCCCGAGTTCATCCTCTGTGTAAGCGTCAGTTAGGACTGC
>JBBUES010000045.1:0-2794 GCA_038056785.1 Patescibacteria group bacterium
ATCCTTTTGCTCATAGGCATTTTTGTAACGGAGTTTATCGGTAATCGCATCATCATCTCCGGCCTAAGAGGGGAGAAGAAGCTCGAGGAGAAGACTTTGGACGAGATAGAGAGTGAAGACAGTCTTCTGCATAATTTAGAAAAGAAACTCGATCGTATAGAGGCCTTACTTGAAGAGCGAAAGTAGCCCTCTTTGAATTAAATTGTGCTACGCTTAAATCCACTATGGTTCCGAACTGGGCAAAGAACATTCTTTTCCTCCTGGTCTACATGATCTCGGGGTTGGTGCTGGTGATTATTATCGAGGGTCTGCTCTCGGGCACTGATCTCACGCCGCTCAACACTGTGATCGAGGAAGTGGTGGTGCACACTCGCACCCCGCTCCTCACCACTTTCCTCGTGGCACTTACCCAGATAGCGAATCCTTTCGTCATGGCTTGTGTCGCCCTCTTCCTCTCGATCCTTCTGATCACCAAGGGTCATATCTACGATGCGATGCTCTTCCTCATTGCGCTCATTGTCGCAGTGATCTCCCTTACTATTCTCAAGAATGTTTTCCAGATTAGTCGCCCAGCTTCCGATATGTATAGGGTAGATGGTTGGAGTTTCCCCTCTGGTCACGCCACGGTCGCTACCGCCTTCTTCTTCCTCCTCTCACACGTCTTCTGGAGTAAGGTGCGCACGACAGCCGGCAAGACCGCTTTGATCTTGGGTTCTATCCTAGGCACTCTGGTGATCTGCTTCTCTCGCCTTTACCTTGGCGCCCACTGGACACTTGATATCCTCGCGGGTGTGGCCCTTGGACTCCTTGCAGTAAGCTTCACGGTTCTCATGTTCAACGTTTTTGTAACCGATAAACGCTCTTTTAGAAAAAGTTTAGATTTGTGATAAAATCGGCGCATGCAAAATCAAGAAATAAACAATCTTTATAAGTGGGGGAAGGTCGTGCTTGTGCTCTTGGCAATTTTCCTCGGAGTCACCGCTCTTTCGGGACTCAAGGGGCTACGTAATCCGAATCCGGCTTACAATGTGATTACAGTCAGTGGCGAGGGTGAAGCCTTCGCTGTGCCTGACATTGCCTCCTTCAGCTTTAGTGTTTCGATGGATGCGGCTACTGTTTCCGCTGCTCAGGAAGGTGTGACCAAGAAGATGGATGCCATCCTGGCACAACTCAAGGACATGGGTATCGAGGAAAGAGATATCAAGACTTCTGACTATTCTGTTTATCCTAAATACGTTTATGGATCAGCACCATGTTCAATGAATTATTGCCCACCCTCAGAGCGGAAGCAGGATGGCTATAGTGCCAACCACTCTGTGAGTGTGAAGGTGAGAGAAACTGAGAAGGCCGGTGAGGCGCTCGCTGCCGCAGGAAGTGCGGGTGCGACCAACCTCTCATCTATCGCCTTCACTGTGGATGATGAGGACAAGATTGTTGCTGAGGCTCGTGCTCTAGCTATCAAGGATGCCAAGGAGAAGGCCGAGATGCTGGCCGACGAGCTTGGTGTGAAGTTGGTTCGCGTCATGGGCTACAGCGACAACATGGGCGGGAGTCCCGTGCCTTACTATCGAGAGATGTCGGTGTCTGCCACTCCCATGATGGATGCTCAGGTCAAGACCCCCACTCTCCCAACTGGAGAAAACAAGGTTCAGGTAACTGTGAGTGTGACTTACGAAATTCGTTAAGAGGACTTGCATTTTCCCTACAGTATAGTAGGATAAAAAAGCACCCAGGAGGTGTTTTTTTATAACCCCCAAACATGAACAGATTCATCAATTACATTAAGGATACCAAGGCAGAGCTTGCGCATGTCTCTTGGCCTACCCGCCGACAGGCGATGGTCTTCACCATTGTGGTGATCCTCGTTTCGATCTTCACCGCCGCTTTCCTAGGCTTCTTCGACTATCTTTTCTCACTTATTCTTCAGAAGTTTGTTGTCTAACTTATTTAACTTATTAAACTAACCATGTCCAAACAACTCATCTCAGAAGGTAGAAACTGGTACGTAGTCCACACTTACGCGGGCTATGAGAATGCAGTGATGAGGAACCTCAAGCAGCGCATCGAATCCTTGGGTATGGAAGACAAAATCTTCAATGTCATCATCCCCACTGAGAAGAAGATCAAGATCAAGGCAGGGAAGCGTGTCGAAGAAGAAGAGAAGATCTACCCCGGCTACATCCTTGTAGACATGATTGTCACCGACGATTCTTGGTACGTGGTGCGCAATACTCCTCGCGTGACCGGCTTCGTGGGCTCAGGCGTGTACCCAGTACCTATCGACAAGAAGGAAGTGGACGCCCTCTTTGCCCGTATGAATGCGGACAAGGTCACTCACACTATCAACCTTCAGGAGAACGATGCTGTGCTCATTGTCGATGGTCCCTTCAAGGATCTTGAGGGCAAGGTTTCAGGTGTCGATGAGGAGAGAGGCAAGGTCAAGGTGCTCGTCAACATGTTCGGCCGTGAGACCCCTGTCGAATTAGACTTTTTGCAAATTAAGAAGGCTTAGGGTATTGTAACCATCACTTATATGGCAAAAAAGATTACAAAAATTCTCAAACTCCAAATCCCTGGCGGCAAGGCCGTACCAGGTCAGCAACTCGGCCCAGTCCTCGGCTCGGCTGGTATTCCTATTGGTGACTTCGTGAAGCGCTTCAACGACGAGACCAAGAACCGCATCGGCGAGACGGTCCCTACTGTAGTCGAGGTCTACGAAGACCGCACTTACTCCATGACCTACAAGATCGAGCCTGCAGCAGCGCTTATCCTCAAGGCCCTCGGCAAGGAGAAG
>JBBUES010000046.1:0-3350 GCA_038056785.1 Patescibacteria group bacterium
TTCTTCATCATCTTGAGCTTGCTGGTCTTGGTACACGAGCTGGGGCACTTCGGTGTGGCCAAGTACTTCGGTATCCGAGTAGATGAGTTTGGCCTCGGGTTCCCACCGAAGGTGAAAAAACTTTTTGAGTGGAAGGGGACCACCTTTACATTGAACGCTTTGCCCTTCGGCGGGTTTGTGAAAATATATGGAGAGAGCCCAGACGATTCTGATTTAAAAAACTCTTCGGATATCCCTTCGGGACATGGCCAGAGTTTTATAAATCAGAATCGTCTGGTCCAAGCGGCGGTGTTGGTCGCTGGTGTGGTGGGGAATTTCCTCTTTGCGTGGCTGCTATTTTCAATCGGATTTATGTCTGGCATAGCCGCTCCCGCTGGACTAGACTTGCCTCTCACCAATCCCGAGACAGTGATCACTAGTGTCCTCACGGAATCTCCAGCTGAGAAAGCTGGGCTCAAGACTGGGGACAGCGTCGTGAAGGTTGAGAGGGGCGAAGCATCTCTCTTCCAACCACTCACTCCAGAAACTGTTTCGGAATTTATCACTAATTCCTTCGGACCTGTAAATGTCACGGTCGAAAGAGGGGATGAGACTCTCATCAAAACTATTACACCCCTAAGTGGTGTCTGGACAGAGACTCCAGCTATCGGTGTCGCTATGGAAGTGGTAGGTACTGTGAAGCTACCCTTCCTCCAATCTATTACTCAAGGATTTGTTACCACCAAGGATCTCACAGTGGCTACGGCTAAGGGTTTAGTTCTCTTCCTTTCTCAAGCTGTCACTGGCCGAGCTGACTTCTCTACGGTGGCTGGGCCTATTGGCTTGGTGGGGATGGTGGGTGAGGCCAATGATCTCGGCTTCGGGTACTTGCTCACCTTCACCGCCCTTATTTCTATCAATCTCGCCGTGCTCAATCTGCTTCCTATCCCAGCTCTTGATGGCGGGCGTCTTCTCTTTGTTGGTGTTGAAGCGATCTCACGTCGGAGGATTCCCTCCAAGTTTTTCAATCTTGTAAATACGGCAGGATTCTTCGCCTTGGTGCTGCTCATGATCGTGATCTCAGTGAACGATGTTCAGAACATCGTTCAGAAAATTTTCTAAAAGAAAAAGCCCTCACAAATTGCGTGAGAGCTTTGCAACAAATCCTTGGGAACGAAGTGACCCGACCATGGTGCGGTTTCGGCTGCTCGTGCGGGGGGCCCAGGAAGAAGGCAAGTTCAACTAGGTCCTGAAACACGAAGCTGCACGGGTACGGCGACCATGGCCGGGCCAACTAGTGCACTCGCTAGGAGACGAGGCAGTCGCGGGGCTCGCGATGGTGAGACCCTGCCGGCTGGTGTGCACTACCTACCACCTTAGCACCTATGAGCCTACTTGTCAAGCATGGTTTGGAGAATTCACCTTCTGGGAGTAAAATAGCGCCATGCGACAAAGCCAACTCTTCACTAAAACTCGCCGCGAAGCTCCAGCGGATGAAGTTTCCAAGAATGCCATTCTTCTGACCCGTGCTGGATTTATTAATAAGGAGATGGCGGGAGTCTATGACTTCCTGCCACTTGGTTTGCGAACTCTCAATAAGGTTATGGGCATTATTCGTGAAGAGATGAACAAGATTGGTGGGCAAGAAATATTTATGAGCTCTCTTCAGAGAAAGGAGTTGTGGGAGCGCACTGGTCGTTGGAATGACCAAAATGTTGATGTTTGGTTTAAAACCCATCTCAAGGAGGGTGCAGAGCTGGGTCTCGGATTCACGCATGAGGAGCCGATTTCTAATATGCTTGAGCAGTTCGTTTCTTCACACAAAGATTTGCCTTTTTCTGTTTATCAGTTTCAGAACAAGTTTCGCAATGAGACTAGAGCTAAGAGCGGTATCATGCGAACCCGAGAGTTTATAATGAAAGATCTCTACTCGTTCTCTCTAAACGAGGCTGAGCATGAGGCGTTTTACAGCAAAGTAGCTGAGGCTTACAAAACTATCTTTAAAAGAGCTGGTTTGGGCGATAAGACATATATGACGAGAGCTTCTGGCGGCTCTTTCTCCAAGTTTTCTCATGAATTCCAGACAGTCTGTGAGTCTGGAGAAGATCTGATTAGTATTACCAATGAAGAGAACAAGGAGGCTATCAACAAGGAGATTGCCGAGGGGGACTTGGAATGGCAGAAGGCGGTAGAAGTTGGCAATATTTTCACTCTCGGTACCAAATTCTCAGATCCTGATCTGAAGTTTAAGGATGAGAATGGGGAGGCACATAATGTTTTCATGGGAAGTTACGGTATCGGTCCAGCGCGACTGGTGGGTACTATTGTAGAAGTTCTCTCGGACGAAAAGGGTATCGTGTGGCCCAAGGAAGTGGCGCCTTTCAGAGTTCATCTAGTTTCTCTAAATCAAAATGAGGTGGCAGAGGGAATCTATAAGACTCTGAATGCGGAAGGGGTCGAGGTCCTTTTTGATGACAGAGATCTTCGTGCTGGAGAGAAGTTCGCTGACAGCGATCTCATTGGCATACCAACTAGGGTGGTCATTGGGAAAAATTATAGTGAGAACCAAATGCTCGAAGTGAAGGAAAGGAACTCTGAGGAAGTTCGGATGATGTCTACCGAAGACTTACTCGCAGATCTAAGAAAATAATTCTGGATGGACCTTACCAAACTTAAGAACAAGTGGCGGCAATATTTCTCTCACGATGTGGGGATTGATCTCGGTACAGCCAACACTCTCGTCTATATGCGAGGCAGGGGGATTGTGGTTAATGAGCCGTCAGTGGTAGCGGTGAACCAGAAGACCGGGCAAGTGGTCGCTATAGGCACCGATGCCAAGGCCATGCTGGGGCGCACTCCTCAGCACATTACCGCTATTAAGCCCTTGGTCGATGGTGTGATCTCAGACTTCGAGACCACCGAGGAAATGATTTCGTATCTCCTCAGCAAGGCGACCGCCGGCTCAACTAAACTCTTGGCGCCACGGGTGGTTGTAGGTGTGCCCTCTGGTATCACCAACGTCGAGATACGCGCGGTCCGTGATGCTACTCGTAACGCTGGAGCCGGAGAAGTGCATATAGTAGAGGAGCCGATGGCGGCTGCGATCGGCATGAGACTGCCAGTCCACGAACCGGTTGGGAATATGGTGATCGACATTGGTGGTGGAACGACAGACATCGCTGTCATCTCTCTTGGTGGGGTGGTCCACTCCAAGAATGTCAGAATCGCTGGAGACAAATTTAATTCCGATATCGTTTCTTATGTCAGGAATCAGTTCAAAATCTTGGTGGGCGACAAGACCGCTGAGATGATCAAGACCACCATCGGCTCTGTGCTCCCGACTCATGCGCCCCTTGAGGCCTCAGTGAAAG
>JBBUES010000047.1:0-3369 GCA_038056785.1 Patescibacteria group bacterium
CAGAACACATTCTCTTCTACGGACCACCCGGACTTGGCAAGACCACCCTCGCCCACCTCGTCGCCCGCGAAGCTGGGCGCAACCTGAAGATCACTTCTGGTCCCGCTATCGAGCGTGTCGGCGACCTCGCCTCCATCCTCACCAACCTCACCGCTGGAGATGTGCTCTTTATCGACGAGATCCACCGCTTGAACAAGTCCATCGAGGAGGTCCTCTATCCTGCTATGGAGTCTGGTGTCTTGGATATCATTATCGGCAAGGGTCCTTCTGCCCGTACCATCCAACTAGAGCTGCCGCCCTTCACCCTCCTCGCCGCCACCACTCGTGTGGCCATGATCTCCTCCCCACTCCGCTCTCGCTTCTCTGGAGGAGTCTTCCGTCTCGAGTTCTATACCGAGAGTGAGATCGAGGAGATCCTCCGTCGCTCCTCCAAGATCTTGGGTGTAGAGCTGGCTGACAGTGCCGAGAGAGAGATAGCCAAGAGGAGTCGCTTCACTCCCCGCACTGCCAACTACTTCCTCAAGCGGGCTCGCGACTTCGCTCAAGTAGAAGGCCGCTCACTCGACAAGGAGGTGGTGCAAGCCTCTCTAGACCTGCTTGGTGTGGATGAGAAGGGTCTCACTCCTTCAGACAGGAAACTTCTCGAAGTAATTGGGGAGAAGTTCGCTGGCGGCCCAGTCGGTCTTGGCACTCTCGCCGCTGCTCTCTCTGAGGAAGAAGCGACGATCGAAGAATTCAACGAGCCGTACCTCCTCCAACTAGGCCTCATCGAACGCACCACTCGAGGCAGAGTCCTCACCGCCCTCGGCTACGAACATCTGGGCAAGAAGGTGCCCGCCAATATTCAAAAGAAACTACTTTAATAAAATCAACATGTCCGGTCACAACAAATGGTCCAAAATCAAGAGGCAGAAAGCGGGTACCGATGCCGCTAAGTCCAAGATTTTCTCCAAGCTCGCTCGAGCTATTTCCACCGCTTCGAAAATGGTTAATGGAGACATGACCTCCCCCACTCTTCGCACCGCTATCGACAAGGCTC
Organism: Patescibacteria group bacterium; assembly: GCA_038056785.1. Taxonomy (GTDB): domain Bacteria; phylum Patescibacteriota; class Minisyncoccia; order Phycocordibacterales; family Zambryskibacteraceae; genus UBA5004. The sequence continues at coordinate 1,040 of JBBUES010000047.1, forward strand.
GTGAGTACAACATGCCTATTGAGAATATCGAGCGGGCGGTGAAGAAGGGTTCTGGCAGTGAAGCCGAACACATGGACCACATCACCTACGAAGCCTACGGTCCGGGCGGCTGCGCTCTCGTCATTGAAGCTCTCACCTCGAACCGCAACAAGGCGGCCCAGGAAGTGAAATTTATTCTTTCTGAAAACGGTTTTGCTCTCGCTGGAGTTGGCTCAGCTACATGGGCTTTCACCAAGGAAGGCGTTGAGTGGATCCCCAACATGACCGTCCCCCTCTCAGAGGAAGATTCGCAGAAACTCGAAAAGCTTATCAACGAACTTGAGGACAACGACGAGGTCCAGGAAGTCTTCACCAACGCTGAATGAAAGTCCTTGGGATTGATCCAGGTTTTGCCCGCTTGGGGGTGGCGGTGGTTGAAGAGAAGATCCTCCTCTATTCGGACTGTCTGGAAACTAGTAGTAAGGCCGATCACGCCGAACGCTTAAGAGAGCTTGGTGAGGGGGTCAGAAAAATTGTTTTGAAGTGGCAACCAGAGGTGCTAGCTATTGAGAAACTTTTCTTCAACCAGAACACCACCAACGCCCTCAAGGTGGCTGAGGCTCGTGGAGTGGTACTCTACGAAGCCGCTAGGGCGGGCCTCAGTGTCTTTGAGTATTCACCCCAAGAGGTTAAGCTGGCTGTGACGGGTTATGGCAAGGCGGACAAGTCGAGTATAAACGTCATGGTCGGAAAACTGGTCGCTCTTCCGTCTAAAGAAATGTTGGATGATGAGCTCGATGCCATCGCGCTGGGTATAACTCACCTTGCTAGTCGGAGGACTATCTGATAAAAATAAGTGCGTTAAAGAATTAGAAATAACTGACTTTCAAAAAATGGATGATGCAGATTTCAAGGATCCTTTAGACGCCGACCTCATAGATGAGGTTGCCCACGACGACGATCTCGATGTGGAGCTTGAGGCTAAGAAAAAAAAGGATCTCATCGACGAAGACACTGTCTCAGCAGATGACCTCGAAGAGGAAGAGGACGAAGACGATGAACCGTTCGACGACGTCAACGATATGTAATTAAAAGCCCTGCGATCGCAGGGCTTTTAATTACACTCGCTCCATTTTGATAAACCGAGCTGTGAAATATGCTAAAATTAAGACTCTTATGACACATTCGACTAAACTCAGTGTCATGGTGAGTAACATCGAACCATGAGGAAACCTAGGTTCAAGAAGCCTCATCCCAATCTTCTCATGGCCGTCGGGGCAGTCGGGCTTTTCCTAGCAGGAGCTATGATCCTGTGGGTGGCCTCCCTGCGCATCCCGGCCCTTGAGAGCCTCGCAGAGAGACGTCTCGACCAATCTACCCAAATCTACGACCGCACCGGCGAGATCCTCCTCTACGACTTCTCTCAGGACGTCAGGCGTGAAGTGGTCCCACTTGAGAAGATCTCGGACTACGCCAAGAACGCCACCATCGCTATCGAGGACAAGGACTTCTACTCCCACAACGGCTTCGTCTTTTCTTCGTTCCTACGGGCGGTATTGGTCAACCTTACCTCTATGTCATTTAGCCAAGGTGGTTCGACCATCACTCAACAAGTGGTCAAGAATTCAATCCTCACCAAAGACAAGACCCCAACCAGGAAACTCAAAGAACTCATCCTCGCACTCAAGCTCGAGAAGGTCTTGACCAAGGAAGAGATTCTCTCCCTTTACCTCAACGAGATCCCTTATGGAGGCACTATTTATGGCATCGAAGAAGCCTCTGAACGTTTCTTTGGTAAAAGTGCTCTCGACGTTACTCTTGCCGAAGCTGCCTACCTAGCTGCTATCCCCAAGGCTCCCACCTACTATTCTCCTTACGGCTCACACACGGATGAGTTGGAGCTTAGGAAAGCTACGGTGCTTAAGGAAATGTTTACCCAGAAGCTCATTAGCGATGAGGAGTACCAGCAAGCTTCAAGTGAGAAAGTTTCTTTCAAGGAGCGAGAGAGTAACGCGAACATCAAGGCACCTCACTTTGTCTTCTTCGTCATAGATGAGCTGGTCAAGAAGTATGGTGAGGATGCCGTACGAAACAGTGGTTGGAAGGTGGTGACGACTCTAGACTACGCCATCCAGAGCGAGGCTGAATCCCTGGCTCTTAAGTATGGAGAGGTGAACCAGAAGACCTTCAACGCCAATAACAACGCTATTGTAGCCATGGACCCACACACTGGAGAGATCTTGGCCATGGTGGGCTCACGCAACTATTTCGATAAGGAGATTGGGGGCAACTTCAACGCCACCTTGGGACATAGACAACCTGGGTCCACCTTCAAGCCATTTGTTTACGCC
>JBBUES010000048.1:0-1392 GCA_038056785.1 Patescibacteria group bacterium
TCTGGTTCGAGCGCGGCTCGTAGGTAAGACAGGATTTCCTTCACCTCCCTTCTCTCGAAGAAGCGAGTGCCGAGGAGTTGGTAAGGCACACCCTTGTGCATGAAGGCTTCTTCGAGTACACGAGATTGGAAGTTGGCGCGATAGAGCACCGCAATTTCGTCTGGGCTCACACCGCCTTTAATTAATTCTGCCGCTGTCTCTGCAATGAACTGCGCCTCCCCTGTTTCGTCCAAGCTGCCGGAGACTACAATCTTTTCTCCGGAATCGTTACCGGTAAAAAGATTTTTCTTTCTCCTTACCTTGTTCTTCTCGATGATAGCGTTGGCGGCTTCGAGAATATTTTTGGTCGAGCGATAGTTCTCTTCGAGTGTGATCACTAGCGTGTCTGGGTAATCTGTTTCGAAGGCGAGAATATTTTTCAGCTCAGCACCACGCCAAGAATAAATGTTCTGGTCGATATCCCCCACCGCACAGATGTTGTGCTCTGGCCCTACCAACATCTTGGAAATCTGATATTGCACTCGATTGGTGTCCTGGTATTCATCTATATGGATATAACGCCAGACTTGGCGATAGTATTCACGCACGTCCTGCTCACTCCTCAAGAGACCCTCAGTTTTTAGTAGGAGATCGTCGAAGTCGAGAGCGTTGTCCCGCTTCAAGATGCGTTCGTACTCGGGCCAGATTCCGGCTACAACTTCGGCCATATAGCCGTGTGCCTCTCGCGCCGAGAAGTCTTCGGCACCTACGCCTCTACCCTTCTCTCGGGAGATGATGGCCATAATCTTCCCCGGTTCGTGAGTCTTGGGATCCAACCCCAGAGTGGTGAGGGCCTCCTTGACAGCTCGTTTGCTGTCGTCCCGGTCGAAGATGACGAAGGTCCTCCTCAGTCCAGCTCTTGCTGATTGTTCTCTCAATATATGGACTCCGAGGGAGTGGAAGGTGCTCACGAAGGGTCTCTCATGCATGGAGACCGGACGGTTGATGCTTGGGTCCTCCTTCAGTCCTGTTTCGATCCTCTCTCGCATCTCCTTGGCCGCCTTGTTGGTGAAGGTGATCGCGAGGATGTTGGATGGGGCCACTCCCTTCCTGACCAAGTTCTTCACACGCTCGACTATAGTCTTGGTCTTGCCAGCTCCAGCTCCGGCGAGGATAAGAACTGGCCCTTCGGTCGCTTCGACCGCTTTTTGTTGCTCAGAATTAAGCATTTAGCACACTATAGCATATGGGGATAGGTCAATTGCGGGGGGTTCTAGGGGGCGTATAATGATTAGGAAAGGCCAAAAGACAGCAACACCGTGGCTCAGCAGAGCCATTTCTACGTGAAAGGAGGGCCTATGAACAGTTTAGCCATTCTATATAAAAAACCCTAAGTACAAGAGAAGCACACTT
>JBBUES010000049.1:0-6407 GCA_038056785.1 Patescibacteria group bacterium
TTCCAAGGTCTTCTCGGCCACTATCGAGCATCTCGAGAGCATTCTCGCTCGCGTGGAGTCTAGGATTGCCAAGGTCGAGGCTGATGGTGGGGTCGTTACAGAATCTCAGGGTTATGTAGCAGAGGTGAAGACTCATCTAGGAGAGGCCAAGACTGAGCTTGCCGCTTTCGCCACGATCCAGATTACTTCAACGAAAGCCAGTGAGAACTTCGAAGCCGTGCGCACCGCTGGTGCCAAGGTCAAGACTCATATCAAGGAAGCTCATCAGAGCCTCATGAAGGCGATCCGCTCTCTAAAAAATAATTAAATAAAATCATGGAACCAAACAACATGAACAATGTTCCCAACCAGCAACCTCCAGTCATGCCTCAAATGTCACAAATGCCAGATAAGCCTGCATCGTCTGCCGGCACTGTCGTGGCAGTGCTTGTGATCCTTGCCGTGCTGGTGATCGGAGGCTTCTACTTCTGGGGTCAGAGAGCTGAAGCTCCCAACCCTGCCGGCATCGAGCAGACTCAGCTAGAGGATGCTGCTATCGAAGCTGATCTCAACGCGACTGATGTCGACAACGTCGACTACGATCTCGATCCAAACAACTTCAACGCATCGTAAATTCGAACCCAGACACTCGGTGTCTGTGAGTGAGGATAAAAAAGAAGCACCGCGACTGTCGCGGTGCTTTTGGTTTCTCTACCTGCCCTTTTTCTTCTTCGGGGCAGGAGCGGTGAAACTCTTGAGCATGATCCTGAAACCGAAGACCATGACCCCGAGGAGCGCGACTTGCTGGAACAGCTGCGGTGAGACCACCATCAGCATCCAGAGGGCCGCGATCCCCATCACCCAAGGCATCACGCGACGAAGTGAGTCGCTGGCACCACGGGCAAGGCCTCGAGCGATCTCGACGATCACCTCCCAGAGGAGGTGGAGGATAGCGAGACCAGCTGTCCTCAGTCCACGCCCAATGGCGTAGAGAACGGTCTGAAACATACCAACCTCCAAAGAACACTGGGACTGAATTGTCCCGTCAGAATTCTCAAATGTTTGAGCTCTCTGACGGAAGGGCGAGAGTTAACTCGCCCTCTTAGCACCGCCCTACTAGTGGATGATCGTCGGGTGCTCCAAGCACCACTTCTCGATGAAGGCATCGGCCGCCTCCTCGTTCTCGTGGCGGACGAGCCAGAGAGCGTAGGCGAGGACGTCGTCGATGCCGGTACGTACCGGCGCCGCTGCCTTGCCGATACGGAACCCTTCCGAGAAGGAGCCCCGCACTGATCGGATGCCGGCGAAGTTGCTGAAGTATGTCATAATCTGCCTCTGCTTTATATGTTATCATAGTTTAGTGTGCTTGTCAAGCACATTTTAACCCAATTTAGTCAATGTGGCCCCTTGATTTTGCTACCCATTTCCGTTAATGTAGCCCCATGAGTTACTTAGTCCCAACAGTGATAGAGAAGAGTCAGTTCGGTGAGCGTGCTTATGACATTTACTCTCGCCTACTTCGTGAGCGCATCATTTTCCTCTCTGGGGAGATCGATGATGCTGTCGCTTCTACTATTATCGCTCAGCTCCTCTTCCTTCAGTCCGAAGACCCCAAGAAGGATATTTCTATCTATATCAACTCACCAGGAGGTTATGTTCACTCGGGCCTGGCTATTATCGACACCATGAACCACATTAAGCCAGATGTCTCAACTGTCTGTGTAGGCATGGCTGCTTCCATGGCTTCTCATATCTTGGCTACAGGCGCCAAGGGCAAGCGTTTCGCGCTGCCAAACTCAGAGATCATGATCCATCAGCCTCTGGGGGGTGCACAGGGACAGGCTTCAGATATTGAAATTAACGCCCGCCAGATTTTGAAAAGTCGTGAGAATCTCAATAAAATGCTCGCCAAAAGCACAGGTCAGCCTCTTGATAAGATAGCCAAAGATATGGATCGCAACTACTACATGTCTGCTGAAGAAGCCAAGAAATATGGCATTGTAGACAAGATTCTCTCTTAGTAGTATTGTTAGGCAGTTCAACCTTAAAAAATAAAACGAAACGTTTCTAGTGTCTGTGGATACTGACTGACCGCTCTGACTGATTGAGCTCCGAAAATGTCCCTAAAACTCGCCCTCCTTTTGGCATTGTTAGCCGCATCAGCCGGTATCGGCTTCGGTTATTTGCTGCGCCTCATTATCTCCCTCGGCAAGAAGGGGTCTGTGGAGTTGGATGTCCAGAGGTTGGAGCTCCGAGCCAAGGAGGAAGCGCAGAAGGTGCTCCTCGAGGCTGAGGATCGAGCGGAGGAAATTTTCCAGAAGGCCCAAGTCGAGATCAAGGAGCGTGAGAGCCGCACCAAGAGTGCCGAAGACCGACTTATTAAAAAGGAAGAGTTCCTAGACAAGCGCCAAGCAGATTTGGATAAAGAAATTGAGTCTATAAAAGAAAAAGTATCAGAAGCCAAGCATTTGAGAGAGAAGGCTCAAGAGTTGGTGGATTCCAGGATCTCTGAGCTCGCCAAGATTTCCAATCTCCCTCCTGAGAAGGCCAAGGAAGAGTTTATGAAAGTGATTGAGAAGAATTTTGAAGAAGATTTCCTCATCCGCATGCAGAAGTTGGAGAAGGAGGGCGGAGAGAAGTATGAGAAGCGTGCCAGAGAGATCCTCTCTATCGCTATCCAACGTCTCGCTGTGCCAATCACTGGCGAAGTGATGGCCACCTCGGTCACACTCCCCTCAGATGACTTGAAGGGCAAGATTATTGGTAAGGAAGGCCGCAACATCAAGGCCTTCGAGCGCGCGACTGGTGTGGAAGTGATTGTGGACGACACTCCCAACTCCATTACCCTCTCGTCTTATGACCCTGTGCGCCGTGCGGTCGCTAAGGCCGCTCTCGACAACCTGATAGCAGACGGTCGCATCCAGCCGGCCAAGATTGAAGAGTTTGTTGAGAAAGCTCACGAAGAGGTCAACAAGATTATCAAGGAGAAGGGCGAGGAGGCCGCGCATGAATGCGAAATTTACAACCTCGATCCCAAGCTTATCGCCATCCTCGGTCGTCTCCACTTCCGCACCAGTTATTCTCAGAACGTGCTCTCCCACTCAGTCGAGATGGCGCACATTGCTGGCATGATCGCTGCTGAACTCGGAGCCAACGTGCAGGTGGCCAAGGCCGGTGCCCTTCTCCATGACATCGGCAAGGCCTTGGACCACGAGGTTGCAGGTACCCATGTCGAGATCGGGCGCCGGATTCTCCAGAAGTTTGGTGTAGATGAGGTCATCATCAAGGCGATGCAGGCGCACCATGAGGAATATCCATACGAGACTGTGGAGTCCGTCATCGTCCAGACAGCCGATGCTGTGAGCGGAGGCCGCCCCGGTGCCAGGAGGGACAACCTCGAGCACTATCTCAAGCGCCTAGAGGAGCTTGAGGGTATTGCCACCTCCTTCGAGGGTGTAGAGAAGGCTTATGCTCTCCAGGCTGGGCGAGAAATCAGGGTGTTCGTCACTCCAGAGAAGGTTTCGGACCTCGAAGCCAAGCAGATGGCTCGTGATATAGCGCTCCGTATTGAGAAAGAGCTCAAGTATCCGGGCGAGATCAAGGTCAATGTCATCCGCGAAGCTCGCTCGGTGGAATTCGCTCGCTAATTTTCATAAATTAGGCGTGTTTACCCCGAGCTTGTCGAGGGGTGGCGCTAAAAAATGGCCCAAGCTATAATCCAAGTACGAGTCTAGGCTCTAGATTCAGTAATTATCAATAATTCAGCTAGATCAATGAACAAGTTAGATATTGCTAACGCAATTCACCAGAAGCTCGGTGGCACCAAGGTGCAAGCAGAAGAAGTGGTAGACATCGTGATTGATTCTGTCGTCTCTACCTTGAAGAAGGGTGGCGAAGTTTCGATCGCCGGTCTCGGCATCTTCTCGACCAAGACTCGTGCTGCTCGCCAAGCTCGCAATCCTCGCACCGGCGAAGCGATCTCCGTGCCAGCCATGCGCGTACCCAAGTTCCGCCCAGCCAAAGGTTTGAAGGACGCAGTGAAGTAAATTTCTTTCCTCAGGTAAACAAAAAATCTCCCACTGGGAGATTTTTTGTTTAGTCTAATCTTCTTTCGATAATTTTATATACCACGCTTCTGTGACCGATAGCATAAATAGAAATTTTGTTGGAATTTACCATATAAATAATACGATAATTTCCCACTCTCAATTTCCAAAGATTTTTCAATTTCCCTCGTAGTGGTTCTCCGAAAATAGTAGGTTGAGATAGTAGTTTCGTTTTCACCACTTGATTGATGCGTTGGCGGATTTCGTAGTCGAGTTTTGGGATATCCGATTTTACAACCGCTGGGTGGAGACCGATCCTATTTCCAGAGAGCATCGCTGTTGGGGATGAATTTCACCTTCTTTTTCATTCTCTCCTCCACGATTCTATTCCAAGCAAGGTCTTCTTGTAACTCAAGAGCTTCACGTAGCAGGTTGGCTCCCACGGCTGCCATAGGCTGCTTCTGGTGCTTGGCCAAGAGGTTGATATCCCGTTCCATATCACGATCAAGGGTGATGTTTAATCTTTTCTTTATAGTAGGCATAAATTAAGTGTATCAAAGGTGTATCACCTATGCAAGACGGTTGAAATCATAATTTGTGACTTCGAGTTTACCTAATTGATTCCCATGCTATCTCAAAAAGAGATCTTTGGACATTGGCGAGAGCTTTGTTCTCGATGATCACCGAAGTCTGGTCAGAATCGAACGACACAAGAGCTACTCGGTCTTTGTAGATAAGCATATGCCCTCCAATCAGTCCAATCTTCTTCGCAAGTTCTTCAGGAATAAATCTAATATCTCTAAGCTCTTCATTTTTCCTTTCTTTCAACTTCTCTCCCTCGCTATCCAATGGAGCGATGATTCTTCCTCTTATTCCTCTTTTAACCCTTCTTTTTACAAAGAACGAATAATATTCTGGGAATACTTCATACAATTCCTTAATCGATGTAAAGGCGAGTACCTCCTCACTCTCTACTTGGAAGATATCTTCAAAGATCCTCTTGATACTCTCTCTTCCCTCGAAAAATCTGACCGTCGGTCTGTTCTTGTATATAGTGGCTAGTTCTCTAAGCTCTCCCATTACATTTTGGACAGCCGAAGTCTGTAACCTTAGCTTCTCCAATAGAGAGCGAGGGTCTTCTGGTACATAGATAATGTGTTTTCCCTCCTTCACCTTGCCCATGAGCCCCTTCTCTACCAGGTCTTCCATAATGCGGTAGATGGTTGGGCGTGGTAGGTAGGTCTCTTTGGAGACACTTAGGGGGGTGGGTTTCGCCACCTCTAGGCTCGCCAAATACACTTCCGCCTCTTTTCTAGAGAGGCCCGGGTAGGCCAATACCTGTTTTAGCACATCTCTGTTCATTTTTTGGACAACTTACTTCGTAAATATAGCTTAGCATATAGGTATTTTAAGCACAAGAATTTCAAAAATGTCTAGAAAAAGGACAAATATTGACAAATAAGGTAAAGTGTTGCCAGACCAAGCAGGCCAAGAGCGGCTTGCTTAACAATAGGAGGAGAGACATGGAAAAGATGCATGAGTCTTACAGCGACACCTACAATCTGGAGCGAGGGACCAAAGAAGAGTGGGACAGGCTCTTCATGCTCAATAACCTCCTCGCAGACCTGTTTCGCCACACCGCAATCAGGCTTCCTGAGGTGCATCCCTATGATTGGTCTCAAGAAGAGATTGATATTATGGAGGATGTTATTCGGGCTTCAGATCGGGCCTTCCACGAGCTTTGGCACGAGAGGGATGCCCTTGCCAAAAAGCTTGAGTACGGCGTTAGTGGATGCAATGACAATTTCTGGCTCCGCTCTCGCCGAAATGTTTCGAAGCGACAGTTCATTCACTGGCGAACGAGGGGGCCTTGCTCTGATTTGAGGTAGGCAGGTAAAGGATTCGTGCTCTTATTCCTTAAAAGAGAGCTCCTCGTCATGGTGGTCAATGACAAAAGCGCCGCGAAACATCGCGGCGCTTTTTTATTGTACTTTGTATTCTTGTTTGATCTTCTCAACTTCTTTCTCATCCTCGCCTTCGTTTGAGAGACGCGCTTCTTTGCCTAGCTTTGCTAGTTCCTCTGGACCAAGGGCATAGAGTTCTTTAATTCTCTTTTCTAAATAATCTTTCTCATTCAACTTTGGATCAAGCAACACTTCAGCGAGGAGAATTTCCAAAATGAAGCCAATGTGAGGACCAGCGGGAGCTTCTGTGAGCTTCATCACATCCTCACCCTTCACCACAAGTTGCTTCACTGAGATGGGGTCACGCATCACTTCTTCGATCATGGAGTGATACTTGCGCAGACGGTACGGGGTCTCTTTGGGCCTACCAGTACCAATCCTATCTGCCACACGCATGTCCATGAGGTCCCAGATGAGT
>JBBUES010000050.1:0-1856 GCA_038056785.1 Patescibacteria group bacterium
TCTCGAATCAGCAGAGATAATCTCTCCTTTGAATTTCTTCGCCAGACGGACTCCCAGATCACTTTTGCCGGAAGCGGTGGGGCCGAGGATGACTAGGACCTTTTTCATTTCTTCTGAATATTAAGTTCTTTTATAAAATTTTCAGCTTTTCTGTGAATTCTAAAAGTCGTTTTTGATTTATTGTCTGGAAGAACCAGCTTTTGTATAGAGGCTATGTAGCCTAAAGAATAAATCATTTTTTCAACGCACTTCGCCAGAGATGGTATTTCAGTGACAAAATTAACAGTTAGATATTTTCGATCTTTATATACAGACCCATCTGTTTCAAAAAGACCCGTTAAGCAGGCTTGGGTATATTCCTTATTCTTAAAAATCCAAGTGGGCACACAAACTTTTTGATTAATCTTGGAGCCACCTTTAGCTTTCCATCCAAGAAGTTTCTCCCAGTCATTTGAGTAACAACTTATATCTACCGCTGAGTCAGCTCGATTAATTCTCGAAACTTTATTTGTAGGGGCTATTAACTTTATTGATCTTTCTATTTTAGAAATAAGATAAGGATATTTACTGTCGCACGTAATACGTAATCTAACTGCTCTGCCATTAGGATTGGAGAGATTCCCATCCCCCAAAGCAACCCCTATTACATAGGCGGTCGCTGTCTTATTTGAGATATCTAGCATGTGCCGGAGGTGGGACTTGAACCCACACGACCTTGCGGCCACAGCATTTTGAGTGCTGCATGTATACCAATTTCATCACTCCGGCGTCTACCATAGAATAACACAAAATTGTTCGGTATAATATTGCTATGTCTCAGTTCTACAACGACGCAATCTTCTGGGTTGAGGTGGAGAAGATCAAGCCCAATCCATACCAACCTCGCCGAGATTTCGACGAAGCCCAGCTCAGGAGCCTTTCTGACTCTATCCGTCAATACGGCGTGCTCCAAGCGCTGGTCGTGACGAGGAAGGAGTTCGAGAAGCCTGAGGGAGGTCTCGCTGTCGAATACGAGCTGGTTGCTGGGGAGCGTCGCTTGCGTGCCTCCAAGCTTGCAGGACTGCAGCAAGTGCCAGTCCTTATACGCACCACTGAGGATACCGATCTCATGAAGCTTGAGCTCGCTATCATCGAGAACATCCAAAGAGAGGATCTCTCGCCGGTCGATCGCGCCCGAGCCTTCGAGCGTCTGACCAAGGAGTTCAACCTCACTCATGCAGAAGTCGGCAAGAAGGTAGGGAAGAGTCGAGAGTACGTCTCGAACACTCTGCGCATCCTCATGTTGCCGGAGTTCATCCTCACCGCTCTTTCTGAGGGCAAGATCACTGAGGGTCACACTCGACCACTCATGATGCTCATTGACCGTCCTGCCGAAATGGAAACCTTGTTCAAGGAGATTGTGTTCAAGAAGCTCAATGTGCGTGAAGCAGAGGGTATCGCCCGCAACATTGCGGTGGAGAAAGCTCGCAAGCTCGTAGACCACGAGCTCATCGAAATTGAAAATAGTTTCAAAGAAAAGCTCGGTACCCAGGTGAGGATCGAGAAGAAGGAGAACGGGGGTACGGTCAAGATCGACTTCTTCGACAAAGAGGATTTGCGAGCGATTTTGGAGCGCATCCATGCAGAAGCCATGGCTGTAGCAGCCCCGACGCTCGGAGAGGTCGGGGTCACGACCGCGGAGCGCGTCGGGAATGAAGCACAACCACTCACAGACGAAGAGAAGATTATGGCCGAGGATAAGCCCAAGGAAGAGGAGGACGAGTCTTTGTATTCCGTTTCGAATTTTTCTATCTAAGTAGTTCTATTGACTTTTTACACTATACGTGGTAAGCTTAAATAAGAGGTTTTCCATGACG
>JBBUES010000051.1:0-8025 GCA_038056785.1 Patescibacteria group bacterium
GAAAGCCAAGAAATCGGCTTAGATTGTGGATATCAATATAGACAAATACAAGAACAATCAGAAGACTGCTTACCTAGCGGAATCTTTGCTGCGTATTGTGAAGCAGGAGGAGGAACTCCACGCCCTCTCTAGCGATGCAGAAATGAAGGCCTTGTCAGAGGAGGAGCTCCAAACTTTGGCCGTAGAGAAGAAGGAGCTTATAGAACAAATGGAGAGCATCCTAGAAGGCGAGAAGGCGGAGGAAGAATTCCCCAACGAGATCGTACTCGAAATAAGGGCTGGTGCTGGTGGAGACGAAGCCACCCTCTTTGCCGAAGAGTTGGCAGATATGTATGTAGCCTACGCCAAGTCCAAAGGCTGGCAAGTAGCAGAGATTGATAAGCTAATGTTCGAGATTCGTGGACAGGATATCTACAAAATCCTGCGTTACGAAACTGGTGTGCATCGCATCCAACGTGTTCCAATCACTGAGAAGATGGGCCGGATTCATACCTCGACAGCTTCTGTTGCCATCCTCCCGATCAGGAAGAAGGTCAATGTCGAGATCAAGCCTTCTGATATCGAGACAGACACCTTTCGCTCAGGAGGCGCTGGAGGCCAGAATGTGAACAAGGTGGAGACCGCTGTGCGCATTATCCACAAACCTTCTGGCATAGAGGTGAAGTGTACTTCTCAGAGAAGTCAGCTCAAGAACAAGGAGAAGGCTATGGCCATCCTCGCCGCCAAGCTTGAGCAACTCCAAGAAGAGAAGGAAGCCAAGGAACTCTCGGCAGACCGCAAGTCCCAGATCGGCACAGGGGACCGCTCGGAGAAGATCCGTACTTATAACTTCCCTCAGAACCGGGTGACCGACCATCGGATCAAGTTTTCTATCCATGACATCGAGGGCTTCATGCAGGGCAACTTAGACAAGATGCTTGAGGCCTTGAAGAATCCTGTCGCTACCGATGGCGCAGATGAAGATGATGAGTGAGCCTGAAGCTTATAGAATAGGCTCGATTCCATTTATCCATACTGAGATTTATCTGGATTCTCATCCGCTTATTCCCAGAACCGAAACTGAGTACTGGGTTGATCTAGCAATTAAAGAAATTAAAACTAGTGGTATCCAAAACCCCAAGGTTTTGGACTTATGTGCTGGCTCAGGCTGTATTGGCGTGGCAGTTTTAAAAGAAATTCCTGAAGCCTTGGTTGATTTTGCAGAGATTGATGAAGCTCATCACTTAACTATCCAGAAAAACATTGTAGAAAACCAACTGGATGCTACACACACCAGAATCTTGGGTGGAGACTTGTTTGAAAATATTACAGATCAGTATGATTTCATTCTTTCCAATCCTCCCTATATTGATCCAGCACTCAAAGAAAGAGTAGGAGAAAGTGTGAAGCAGTATGAGCCCGAGAAAGCTCTATATGGAGGTGAGAAGGGTCTTGAGATCATCAACCGCATCCTTGCCCAACTACCTAGCTACCTCAAGCCTGGTGGCTTCCTCTGTCTCGAACACGAACCAGAGCAAGTAGAAGCCCTTTCCAAGCACCCACTCTATCTAGAATCTGAAGAAGATCAGTTTGGTGTACTCAGATTTTCAAAATTTAGATATTAAAATAGCCGCTAGTTTCCTAGCGGCTACCTCGCCTCTGTTTCTACCAGCAGTGCAGGTAGAAGTGCCTGCCGCCCCGCCTCTTGATTTCCTTGAGAATCCTAGAAGCCCGGCGAAGAGGGTAGGCCCCATGACTTTCGTGATAAATCATGGGTTCCATCATCACACTTCCTCCGGCGGCTTTGACCTGCACGATTTCGGCTTTCGGATCGGCGCTCTCTTCGGGAGGTTCGGGAATTGCGTCAACGATTGCCTTGATGTCTAACATAGATCAGTCTCTCCAGAGATCACAATAACACATATTGTCAATACTGTAAAAATTCCCCCTAGGACCGACCTAGGGGAACTTCGATTTAAAACCAATTGACAATTATATGTGTGGATGTCATTGTTTTGTTCGGCTAAAGATCTTTCACTTTGTGGAGGCACATGGACACTCAGCGGATGGAGCAAGCGCAAGAACCGACCGAAATAATTGGTCAGAGCCAGCAAGCTGCAATGATGCGTATCTTTGCGCACAGTGCCGCACGGACCAATAGCACCGTTTTCCTCACAGGAGAGACAGGTGTCGGGAAAGACCGCCTCGCTGAGCGCATTCATGTTCTCAGCAAGCGTATGGGTAAGTTCGTCCCCATTGTGTGCGGGGCGATACCCAAGGAACTCATGGAATCAGAGCTGTTTGGTCATGAGCGTGGCTCCTTTACCGGAGCATACGAAACAAAAATCGGTCTCTTCGAAGAAGCCAGCGAGGGCACACTGTTCATCAATGAACTCGACAGCATGCCCTTGTCTCTGCAGGTGACTCTTCTGCGCTTTACGGAAGGCAGGAGTATCCGGCGTTTGGGTGGTAGGGAAGAAAAGACTATCCAAACTCGACTCATCGTCGGAACCAACGCCGACCCTCAGAAGCTCATAGCCAAAGGCGAGTTCAGGAGTGACTTGTGGTATCGGCTCAACGTTCTGCCATACCACGTACCAGCTCTTCGAGAACGCCTCGAGGACATACCCGTACTGGTCCAGTATCTTCTGGAGCGGTACGAGTCTACAAAGAAGTTCTCGCCGAAAGCGTTCGAAGCCATGCAAGAACACTCATGGCCTGGGAACATTCGCGAACTCGACAACGTCGTCCAACGAGGAATCTTCTTTTCCAACGCAGACGAGATCATCGGCCCAGACCACCTAAGACTCGAAAGGGTTGAGGCGCCACCACTCTCGACTTCCGAGGAGTCACCACTTGAACCCAAGGACCTCCTGTTGGACAAGTTCCTCACATCCAGGAAGTTCCCCACATTCAAGGAGTGGCGTGATTCCTACTTCCCGATCCTTTTCCGAGAATCTGGGAGAAACGTGGCTATGGCCGCCAAGTTGGCTGACATGCCAAGGTCCAACCTGTACAACCACATCACTCGACTGAACCTCAAACACTTAGTCACCAGAAAAGAGAAATAGCAGAGTTTGCCAGCCGCCTGGCGTCCCTACGGGGACCCAGGCGGT
This sequence comes from Patescibacteria group bacterium, assembly GCA_038056785.1. Taxonomy (GTDB): domain Bacteria; phylum Patescibacteriota; class Minisyncoccia; order Phycocordibacterales; family Zambryskibacteraceae; genus UBA5004. The sequence goes on from JBBUES010000051.1 coordinate 3,096, forward strand.
TTATCTTGCTTGCAACGCCGTAGCCTTGGCGAAGTGTTGCCCAAACCTCACATTTCTGCTATAGTCTCTGGGCTTAAATATCTGGGGTTATGGCTTAGGTCATAAGGTCACCCGTTTAAAATTAACCAATAAGCACAAGGTCCGAGACCAGGATCTGTCCCTCATCTCATAGAGATTCGGGATGGCAAACAAACTATGACAACAAACAAAGAAAACAAGAATCTCGTAGAGGCTCTTTTCGGCGTAGGTGCTCACTTCGGTTTCGTGAAGGCTCGTAGACATCCTTCGGCTAAGCCCTTCATCTTCGGCGCCAAGAACAAGATCGAAATCTTCGACCTCGAGAAGACCAGCCTCGAGCTCGAGAAGGCTGCTGCCTTCGTAGAAGCTAAGGGCAAGGAAGGTGCGATGGGACTATTTGTAGGAGGTAAGTCAGAAGCTCGTGAAGGAGTCATCGCCTCTGGTCGTGGGCTTGAGATGCCTTTCGTATCCGGCCGTTGGATTGGAGGTACCCTTACCAACTTCCCAGAGATCAAGAAACGCATTGCTCGCCTAGAGGAACTCACCACCCAGCGTGAGAAAGGCGAACTCGCCAAGTACACCAAGAAGGAACGTCTTCTTATCGATCGTGAGATTGATAAGCTCCATCTCTACTTCAGCGGTCTCTCAACCTTGAAGGCTCTGCCTAAGTTCCTTGTGGTTATCGATCCCAAGAAGGAGCATATCGCCGTTTCCGAAGCCAAGAAGATGAAGATCCCTGTGGTCGCTCTCGCTGGATCAGATTCCAACCTCTTTACCGTAGACTACGCTATCCCAGGCAACGATGCTTCTAGACAGGCTATTAGCTTTGTCCTTGCTGAACTTGTGAAGGCATACAAAACTGGTAAGGCCAGCGCTGCTGAAGAAAAGCCAGCTGCTTAAAAGTTTCTAATTCGGGCCTATTGTAAATTGTTTATTGTTAATTGATAATTAAACCCATGATCACTACCGAACAGATTAAAGCACTTCGTGAAGAGACCGGACTCTCTATCATGCAATGCCGTCAGGCCCTCGAGGAGGCACAAGGGGACAAGGAGAAGGCTCTCGAACTCTTGAAGAAGAAAGGGGCAGAAATCGCTTCCAAGAAGGGTGACAGAACCCTCGGAGCAGGCGCTGTAGCTGCCTATATCCACTCAGGAGACACAGTAGGCGCTATGGTGGAACTTCTCTCAGAGACCGATTTCGTAGCCAAGAACCCAGAGTTCAAGGCCGTGGCCAAGGACATCGCCATGCACATTGCCGCTATGAAGCCCGCAGATGTCGGGGAGCTCCTCGAGCAACCATTCATCAAGGGTAACGGAGAGACTATCGGAGAAATTATCAACAACACTATCCAGAAATTCGGCGAACGCACAGAGATCGGTAAGTTCACTCGCTTCTCTATAAACTAGAGATATGTTCACCTTCTCGCTCTTCGTAATCTCCGGAGTAGCCATCGCCACCCTCACGGTGTCCAAGAGAATTGAGGAGAAAAAGAAGCAGACCCCCATAGTCTTGCGTGCCGTCTCCAAGGGAGACGAGCGTGTGCGCGCACTCCACCACCACGCCTTGCACCAGTATTCCCACGGCAAGGACAAGTTCGCCTTCTGGTTCAAGAAGCAGCTCCCACTCAAGCTCAAGAGCTTCTGGAACCGTTTCCAAGCTTATGCGAGGGAGAGAAGCACTGAGTACTTGGGAGACGTGAGAGGCTCGAGGTTGCTCAAGAAGTCTGATGGGATTAGTGAATTTTTCAAAAGTGTTTCTGAGATAGAGAAGGGAGTAGGGGAGATCAACGAATCCTTACCTCAAGGTTTTCATATAGAGGAAGTGAGCGAGAAGCCTATTGAGGTCACTGAGTCTAGAGTAGAGACTATCACCACCAACATCACCGAAGAGAAGCCTGTTTATATAATAGCCGAGCCCGAGGTAGCCCCAGCTCCTAAAAAAAAGAGGACCTACAAACCCAGAATGAGGAAGTTGGCCGTGGTAGAAGTTTTGGATTAAGGGAGCCGCCTCCCAGATTTGAACTGGGGACCTTCACTTTACAAAAGTGTTGCTCTACCAACTGAGCTAAGGCGGCAAGAAAGCGATTCTAACACACTTATTTTAACAGAACCAAGCCTAACGTGCAGGGGTTGTTGAAGCTGTGCCTGTCGCAGTCTTCAAGAGTTTGAGAGCTGGGATCTGGGTCTCAAGCTCCTCGACTGACTTGAAGCCGTAGTACGGCAGACCGTTGACGATAATCGCTGGCAACTCGCCCTTGACCTTGTAGATCGAGGTCAGGGTCTTAATAGCCCCCACATCGAAGTAGTAGTCGAAGGAGTATACCCTCAAGTCCGGATACTTATCTCGCAGAGCGGTGAGGACATAACCCATCCTCTCGCAGTCATCACATTTATCTTCAGTAGAGTAGAAGTAGAGGATGAAGGTTGGTTTGATATTACACTTCTCGGTCAGACGCTTCATGAGCAGATAGTCCTTAATCTCAAGCAGGAAGTAAGAGCGCTTGAGGCTATCCACATCCTCCTCACTGAAGCCAGACTGGTTCTCGGCATAAGAGAGTTTCTCACCAAGTGGGCCCAGCTCCTGAGAGAGGAAGCCTGGACCAATGTCCGTGCAAGAAGTCTCGGCGAGGAGGGCGAACTGAGTCTCAGAAGAGAGGATGTCGAGAGCTACACGGTTCTCGATAGCGCGCACGTCCTCAACCTTCTTCTCGGTCAAAACAGAGCTTGCCAAAACCGCCGTGCCAAAGATGGCTGCGGTAATGAGGAAGGCTATTAGGTACTTCTTTGAATCAACCATAGTGGGCTATTTATACCTAACGCCAAGAAATTTGTCTACGGAAGATCGTTTTGAAAATGGACTGCACGAGCCAGAGAGGGGTGAGGAAGGCGTAGAGGAAGAGGTAGTAGAAAAGACCTTTAGAAAACTTAAACTTGCCTTCCGCCATACGGATGGAGAAGAAGAGGATAAGAATAGTAAGAGCAAGGGCGGTAATAGTCACAATAGGCATCACTCCAGTGTTCAAGAAGTACCAATCAAACGAGGGCATCGAGAACTTACCGCTAAACCCTACCGCCTGGAAACGGACCAATGAGTGCCACAGATTGGAAGCAAGGTTGACCAAGACTCGACTGACCATAGCGAGTGAGGTGACGGCCGAGAGCGTAGCAATAGGCATGATAAACATCCCGAAGTGGCCATACTTCTTGTTGAAGAAAACAGCTCGATAATCGATAGCATTGTTGAGGAAGCCGTAGGACCAACGCACTCTCTGCTTGACTAGGGCTTTGAGTTTATTGGGAGCGACAGTATAGACGTGGGCGCTATGGGAGTTCACGATTCTGTAGTGGTTCTTCTGCATACGCATCGCCATCTCCATATCTTCGGTGAAGTGAGCATGTTTGTAGTTGCCTAGCTCACGGAAGACTCGAGTGCGGAAGATAGAGAAGGGGCCAGGGGTTACATAGAGAGCCCCTAGCGAAGAAAGCATTCGGCGCAGGAAGATAGACCAGCTGTACTCAGTCTTCTGGATATATTGGAGCACTCCCTTAGGCTCGTGGATCTTGATCGATGGAGTGACAGCCATGACAGTCTCGTCGTCGAAGTAGGGCACAATTTTTCTAAGAGCTTCTGGAGTCACAAACGAATCCGCATCGAGACACCCGACTAGGTCGGTGGTCACATCAAGCAGGGCGAGGTTGACCGCAGTGTGCTTGCTACCCTCGTTCTCCTTTCTCAAGAGTTTAACCTGAGGATGATGCTTAAACTTATTGATCACCCTCCAAGTGTTATCGGTCGAGCCGTCATCCACAATAGTGACGAAGAGTTTGCCCTTGGGGTAAGAGAGATTGAGGATAGACTTCACCGTAGCGACTACAGTCTCACCCTCGTTGAAGCAGGGAACGATTACCGTCACAGATGGGAAGGATTTGGGACCTTTGGCCAACATCAAATCTTCGAGTTTAATTTCTTCTCGCACCTCTAGATAAGTAATAAGGAGGAAAACCTCGAAGAATAAGGCTAGAAAAAGAGAGCTATAAAGGAAGATGGAGTAGATCTCTGCCATGAGTTAAAGCTTGTCTATTATAGACGTTTATGGTGACATTTTCAACCCTAGGTGCTTGCCCCGAGGTACTCGAAGGGTATAATCTTGTCTATGCTTATAAAAATAGAATCTCCAGAAGAAAAGGGGCTGAGAGAAGGCTTAGAGAAGCGTACCGATGCCGAAGCAGCCCACATCAAGCATTACCTCGAGATGCCGGACCTTTCCCGCACTCTAGGCAACCCTCTCTACGAAATAGCGGAGAGAGTGAAGGCGGCCGAGGCTTTTAAGGGTTTCGATATTATTGAAATCCCTGAGATTGTACCAGCCTCAATCTCCTTCGACCTCTTCGACTTCCCAAGCGACCATCCAGCCCGTTCCAAATCCGACACCTATTACTTGGACGACAAGAACATTCTCCGCACTCACGACACAGTCTTCTGGTATTACTATCTGAACCACCCAGAAATCAAAGCTCGCATAGAGAGAGGCGAAGCCATGGGCGCCCTTTGCTACGGCAAGGTCTTCCGTAAGGATGAGATTGATAGCCGGCACATGAACATCTTCCACCAATTTGGCGGATGGTATATTGCTCCCGAAAACTCAGAAGTTGGTCCAGAAGATTTGAAGAAGGCGCTTGGAGAAATTGTGAAAACTGTTTTCGGCCCAGAACAGATCTTCAGAATCAACGTCGACAACTTCCCATATACCGACCCGTCCTTCGAGGTCGAGGTCAATGTGAAGGGCACAGCGGCCGAGGGTCCCGCCAAGGGCGAATGGCTTGAGATCTTGGGTTCTGGTTGTCCCAAGGCCTCAGTTTTCGAAAAGATGGGGGTCAAGGGCTACAAGGGCTGGGCCTTCGGCTTCGGT
>JBBUES010000052.1:0-2617 GCA_038056785.1 Patescibacteria group bacterium
TAGGATATTTCCTTGCGGAGGAAATGATGTAGGTTCGATTCCTACTGGAAGCACCATGAATCAAAAATCCCCTTTCGGGGATTTTTGATTATCTTTACGCCACCTTCTTCAACATCTTCGAGAGTCTGGACTTCTTCCTAGAAGCTAGGTTTTTATTCAAAGTGTGACCCTTCACAGCCTTATCGAGGGCTTTCTGAACCTTGGGCATGAGAGCGGCTGCACCCTTCTTGTCCCCAGCGGCAACGAGTTTCTTAAAGGATTTTACAGAGTCCATAGCCTGGCTCTTCCTAACCACGTTGAACTTGCGTCGGCGGAGCGACTGGCGGTGGGCCTTCTTGGCTGAACTAGTGATCGGCATGGGAGGCATCTTAGCAGAGTTTGGCCTATAATGGCAAGATGATCGCTTCCCTCTCAGGTACGGTGCGCCACAAGGACCTCAACTGGGTCGTCCTTGATGTCTCTGGTGTGGGTTACAAAGTCTTGGTCCCCACAGACGTCGCAGTGGAGGCCACCCTCTCCCAACCCCTCTTCCTCTGGACCCACTTGGCTATCCGCGAGACCTCCCACGACCTCTTTGGCTTCCTCGAGAAGGAAACCTTGGAAATCTTCGAACTTCTCATCACCATCTCTGGTATTGGACCGAAGACGGCGCTTGGCATCCTCAATGTCGCCTCCCCTGCTACGCTCCGCCAAGCCGTCGGTAGTGGTGACACTTCTTATCTCACTAGAGTCTCAGGTATAGGCAAGAAGAACGCCGAGAAGATCGTCCTCGAGCTCAAAGATAAACTCAAGTATTCTGAAGAAGAAAGCGCCCCCAATACTAGGGGCGAAGGCGATGCCCTCGAAGCACTAGTTTCTCTCGGTTACAGCGAGCGAGATGCTCGTGAAGCTCTCAAGAAGGTACCCAAAACTACTACTGATGCAGGAGAAAGGGTGAAGCTTGCCTTGAAAGCCCTTTCCTAAAATGCCTGAGCTCCCCGAAGTCCAAACTACTGTAGATGGGCTAAATAAAACTGTTAAAAATAAGAAGATTGTAGCCGTCTCCACCACCTACAACAGTCCGTATTACAAAAACAAAAACGAGATCAAGAACCCTGAGTTTTTCAAACGATTCAAAAAACGTGTCGTTGGGCAAAAGATTCTAAAAGCTGAAAGAAGGGCGAAAAATATTCTCATCCATCTGGGGAGTGGTGACACCATCTTGGTCCATATGAAGATGACCGGCTACTTCTTCTACAACCCGCCCAAAGATGCGCAATTTGTGCGTCTCAGCTTCACGCTCGACAACGGCAAGACTCTCGCCTTCTCAGACATGAGGAAGTTCGCCAAGGTGACCATACTCGAAACCAAAACCATTCATGATTCGATTCATTTAAAAAACATTGGTCCGGAACCGTTGGATAAAAATTTTCAATTTCTAATTTTCAATTATCAATTAATGACTCGGCCTAAAGGGAAAATAAAGCAGGTCCTCATGGACCCCACAGTCATAGCTGGTATCGGGAATATTTATTCAGATGAAATTCTCTGGCGAGCAGGTATCCATCCCCTCTCAACTACAGGCCAGATACCAGAGAAGAATCTCAAACTCGCCTTCAAAGCCATGAAGGAAGTGCTGCAAAAAGGGATCGACTTCGGTGGTGACTCCATGTCTGACTACAAAAATATTAGGGGTGAGAAAGGTAACTTCCAAGACCACCACCGCGCGTACATGAAGCACAAGACTCTTTGTGCCAAGAAGGGCTGTGCTGGGGTTCTTCTGAAGACCAGAATAGGAGCCCGCAGCGCCCACTACTGCCCCATTCATCAAAAACTTTATGTCTAAAACTTGCGTCCTAATACTAGAGAACCTTCGCAGTGTCGAGAACACGGGCTCCATTTTCCGTACCGCTGAAGGCCTAGGTGTTTCCAAAATTATTTTGGTTGGCACAACCCCGGCACCGATGGACAGGTTTGGTCGCAAGCGCTCAGACTTTGCCAAAGTTTCTCTCGGCGCAGAAGACATAGTGGAGTGGGAATGGATTGCACCGGAGAATTTTCAATTTCTAATTTCTAATTTACAAAAGGATGGGTTCAAGATTATCTCTCTTGAACTAGACCCTAAGGCTAAGAATCTAAGAAGCTACGAGGCTAACAAGCTCGAGCGCTTCGCGCTCGTAGTTGGCAACGAAGTCGATGGTGTATCAAAGGAGATACTCGAAGTGTCTGATGAGATAGTCGAGATCCCCATGCAAGGCAAGAAGGAATCCCTCAATGTCTCCGTCTCGACAGGCATTGCTCTCTTCATGCTAAACTAGAATCATGCTTAACCCATTCCCAGAACTCTTGAATTACGCCCTCATTGCTCCCCTTTTGCTACGTTTGGTAGTCGGCCTCATCTTCGTCGACCTTGGCTTTCTCAAGTTCAAGAGCGAGAAGCAACGCTGGATGTCTTCATTTGAAGCTCTGGGCCTACGTCCCACAGACCTCTTCGTACCACTCTACGCCACCCTACAGGTCGTCGGAGGTATCATGCTCTTGGTGGGACTCTATACTCAAGTGGCCGCGCTCTTCTTCGTCCTCTCAACAGGTGCCGAGCTCTATGTCGAGTGGAAGGCTCGTGAAGTCTTGAAGCGAG
>JBBUES010000053.1:0-2705 GCA_038056785.1 Patescibacteria group bacterium
ACAATTAAATAAGGTTCTAGAAGAACCAATTAAAAGTAATTCTAAGAAAATGCTTCATAAAGTTGCTTACGTGCTCGTTATTGTCGGCGCTCTCAACTGGGGACTCGAAGTGCTCGGATTTGGTCTCGGCAATTACTTGCCAGCTACCCTTATGACTCTCGTCTACTCTCTCGTTGGCCTCTCAGCTCTCTACGAAATCTTCACTCACAAGAAGATGTGCAAGGAGTGCTCGATGTAAATTGCTTCTGCAACAAAAAATCCCGAGGATTACCCTCGGGATTTTTTGTTGCTTATTTCTGATGCTCGATATCTTTCTTCCTCTTCGGCTTAATATTGTGAGCGATTAGGATTTCTTCGAACTCCTTCTGCTCGATCGTCTCAACTTCTATCAGTCTCTCAGCAATAGCATCGAGGATGGGGCGATGATCTTTGATAACCTTCTCCACCTTCTTCATGGCGTCCATCATAATTTTCGACACCTCAGCATCGATAGCCGCGCCCACTTGTTCCGAGTATTCGTTCTCCCCTCCACCCATGCCATAGATTGGCTTGCCGCCAGCACTCTCGAGCGCAATCGGGCCCATCTTCTCGCTCATACCGTACTTGGTAACCATATCCCGGGCGAGCGCCGTCGAAACTTGGAGGTCATTCGATGGACCGGTAGTAATGTCACCGAAAATATCTCTCTCTACCACATATCCTCCCAGAGCGACAGCAATGTCGGCCAGGAATTCCTTCTTGCTCTGCAGCTTCTTGTCTTCAATTGGTAGCTTGAAGACGTAGCCAAGCGCTCGTCCACGAGAAATGATCGAGATCTTGTGCACAGGGTCAGCATAAGGCAGGATCGAGGCGATGAGGGCGTGCCCCGCTTCGTGGAAGGCGGTGAGCTCCTTCTCCCTCATAGAGAGAATGTGACTCCTTCTCTCGGGGCCGAGCATCACCTTCTCAATAGAACGGATGAGGTCGAACTGAGAAACCTGAGTGCGATTCTCACGGGCAGCGAGGATAGCCGCTTCGTTCATAAGCGAGTAAAGATCCGCTCCAGAAAAGCCGGGAGTACGTTCTGCGATAAGTGGCAAGTGAACGTCTTCGGAAAAAGGTTTCTTCCGAGCATGAATGGTGAGAATCTCTTCACGATCCTTCCTGTCTGGGAGGTCTAGTGTGACACGACGGTCGAAACGACCAGGACGCAGGAGTGCTGGGTCGAGCACATCTGGGCGGTTGGTAGCGGCCATGACGATCACCTTCTCGTTGGGCTCGAAGCCGTCCATCTCCACCAAGATCTGGTTCAAAGTCTGCTCACGCTCGTCGTTCCCCCCACCCACTCCTGTCCCACGCACCCGTCCCACAGCGTCGATCTCGTCGACGAAGATAATAGCTGGGGCTGCCTTCTTGGCCATGTCGAAGAGGTCACGCACGCGTGAGGCGCCGACACCCACAAACATTTCTACAAACTCCGATCCTGAGATCGAGAAGAAGGACACACCGGCTTCTCCTGCGACCGCACGAGCGAGCAAGGTCTTGCCGGTCCCTGGTGCCCCCATGAGCAGAATGCCCTTCGGGATTCTGGCACCGATGTCGAGAAACTTCTTCGGATTTTTCAAAAAGTCGACAATCTCCTTCAACTCCTCCTTGGCCTCACGTGCACCAGCCACATCCTTGAAGGTCACCCGGCTCTTGTCGTTCGGAGTCGAGAGTCGAGCCTTGGATTGACCGAAGGTGAATGCCTGCATACCAGCTCCCTTCACCTGTCTCGAGAGGAACCAGAGGAAGAACACGATGAAAATAATCGGCAAGAGAATCGGAGCGAGTGATGCGAACCAGAACAGAAGACCTTGATCATTCTCCACTTGAATATCGACCTTCGAGAGAGCTTCCGGTGTAACACCGTAGTTGGTGAGAGTGGTAGTGAAGGCGGTGTTAGCCTCCTTCTTGGAAATCTTCTCTACAGCGCCCTCATAAAGGGCGGTGAGCTCGTCACCAGAAACCCTGATCTCTGAAACCAAGCCTGCAGATATATCACGTGCCAACTCAGAGACGGGAATCTCCACCTTCTCACTCGTTGTGCCAGAAAAGAGCGAATAAACACTAACAAGGATCAGGAAGATTAGTATGGCGAGAGTCCCTTGGCGCAAAGGACCCTTAGCATGTGGAAACTTCCCTCCTCCTTGCCCCTTCTTGATAATAATTTTCTTAGTTTTGTTGAGTTGATCCTTCATAACCAGATTATATATAGAACGTCTCTATTTTGCTATTATTCACCCATATGACAGTAGTCAGTAACAAGAAAGCGCACTTCGATTACGAGATTCTCAAAACCTTCACCGCGGGGATTGAGCTCCTTGGCCTGGAGGTGAAGTCCGCTCGTGAGGGTAAGATGAACCTGCGAGGAGCGTTTGTAGGAGTACGTGGTGGTGAGGCCTTCCTCCTTGGTGCAGACATCCCTCCGTACCAACCCAAGAACGCTCCCAAGGATTACGACGCAACAGCACCGCGAAAGCTTCTCCTTGGGAAGGCTGAGATTGCAGAATTAGCTGAGGCAGAGGGCACCAAAGGCTTGACAATAGTGCCATTAAAGGTGTATAATAAAGGCAGATTTCTCAAGCTTGATCTCGCTATTGCGCGGGGTAAGAAGCAGTTCGACAAACGCCAATCTATCAAGAAGCGTGATGCCGAAAGAGAAATCAAACAGAAGTTATGAAGTT
>JBBUES010000054.1:0-1064 GCA_038056785.1 Patescibacteria group bacterium
TCAGGATCTACCAGCGTCTTCTCTTCAACGATGACGGGACGCCCAAGATGGATCGTCTTGGAAAGCAGAGAGCGCAGCGCGGGATCATGACCTTTCGTGTGGTCAAAGAAAGCCATCGCGGCGTGAAATGGAACATGCCAGCTACAGAGGGTATGAAGTTCATGGATGAAGCCGCTGATTGGAGTCAGCGCCAGTGGCAAGACCGAATTCTCCCTGAAATTTTACGTAGCCTAGACCGTACCGGCTAACCTTCAAACTCCAGGTCCCACACCAGCGCTTCTGGAGTACCTTCATTGACATGATGCGGACTAAGGTGATATCGATCCTTATTTTCACACTGAAATCCTAGTAGTGTAGCTTGACAGCCCGTAGGCTCTAGATCTTCTCCTTCCTCCCACACCACCTTAGTCGATCCTTCGTGTCCGTGAATCTCTTCTAGCACACTAATGGAGTCAAATACGCTGACACTGCTCATCGGCGTTAGCCAACTGATCACTACCTTGCCATTAGCAAACTCACAGCCCTGAGCTACAATTCCTGTGCCAGAGACTCCAGAATGATCCTTGGCACGTTCTAGAACGAATCGCTTAACTAGTTGATCTTTCATTATAATCCTCCAGGAACGTCATTTCCGAACCATATTTGGTGCTTCTTCCGGTAGGCGATAAGGTCTTCTCGGTCAACATATTCCATAGCTGTGTAGGAGGATCCCGACCCGATATGGTTAACGGTGCTACGAAGACTCATTCTGTAGACGAAGATGTCTTCGGCTTTACAGTCTTTAGTCAGGTTCGATTCAGGGTCTTGGAGTCTTTCGTCGGTTACTAGATAACTACAGCCGCACTTCTTGCACCAAATGTGGTCTTCTCCTGGCACATTAAGGGTGCGTAGGTAGGTGCCGCAGTTGTGGATAATAGCGACTGAAGGATCGCCTGTCTTCCAGAGATCGAAGTGGAACCTCTCTAGCCTATAGGGCTTATCGGCCACAGTCTTACTCCTTCTTATTTAGTCCGAACTTGCTCTGAACTACCACCAATATATCATGGATATCTAGTGTACTACAT
>JBBUES010000055.1:0-3237 GCA_038056785.1 Patescibacteria group bacterium
CTCGGAAGTCTTCAGGTTTTTCGTGGTCAGTCTGATGAAGGTGGAAGACGTGCCCGGGAGCGCTGTTCTCATGCTCTCTCTTGGCTTCTCGATCGGTACGATTGTAAATTGCGCTCTCTTGTGGCTCGATTTTGAAAAGGAGTTCCCCGGGTTCTCTCGAGGTGTGATGAGAAGCCTCTTTGACGGAGTGGGAGTCGCGATCATTATGGGCGCCACTGCTTACGTTGGGCTCAATTTTTTCCACACAGTCTTCGATATCAATACTCTCTTGGGCATTTTCCTCCAAGGTTTTATGGCTGGAATCGTGGCTATTGTAGCTGGCATCCTTCTTCTGGTCGCACTTCGTAGCAGGGAACTGGCTTCCGTGTGGAGTGTGCTCAGAGGTAGAGCCTGGAAGGCCAAGGTGATTGCAACAGACCCAGAAATTGTTTAGTGTTACTGTCTTCTTATGGATCACATCCGCAACTTCTCCATCATTGCTCACATTGACCACGGCAAGTCTACTCTCGCAGACAGGCTTCTTGAGATTACTGGCACTATAGAGGAGCGGGACATGCGGGATCAGGTGCTCGACTCCATGGACCTCGAGCGTGAGCGTGGCATCACTATCAAGATGCAACCCGTTCGAATGAAGTACGAGCTCAATGGTCAGAAATATTTGCTCAACCTTATCGACACACCTGGACATATCGACTTCTCTTATGAAGTCTCTCGTGCACTTCGTGCTGTTGAGGGTTCTATCCTCTTGGTTGATGCCACTCAGGGTGTGCAAGCTCAGACTCTCACCACTCTTGGGATGGCTCAGGCTGCTGGACTGAAAATTATTCCCGTAGTTTCCAAGATCGATTCACCGCTTGCTCGTATTGAGGAAGTGAGTGAGGAGATCGAGAAACTTTTGGGAGTTCAGAGAGAAGAAATAATTCAAGTTTCTGGCAGGACTGGAGCTGGTGTGGCCAACCTCTTGGAAGAAGTGGTAAAAAGAGTGCCTGCTCCGACCCAAGGTCCGACCTTAAGTACAGATTCCCAAGGTCGGACCTTCAAGTCCCTAGTCTTCGATTTCAAATACTCCACTCACAAGGGGGTGATCGTGTTTGTGCGAGTGTTCTCTGGTGAGGTGAAGAAGGGAGACAAGCTCAAGTTCAAGGTAGCGGGCAAGGAGTTCCAAGCTCTGGAAGTTGGTGTCTTTATGCCTGAGGAGAAGGCGAGCGAGAGCTTGAAGGCAGGAGAGATCGGCTATATCGTCACCGGCATCAAGGAGCCTGGTATCGCTTCTGTAGGAGACACTGTTGCTGGGAGCAACAGTGTCGATCTACCTTTGCCGGGTTACGAGAAGTCCCATCCGGTGGTGTGGGCTTCGGTCTATCCAGAGAATCAAGACCATTTTAATACTCTTAAGCTGGCTTTGGGCCGGCTTCAGCTCTCTGACTCAGCCTTCTCCTTCGAAGAAGAGTCTTCCGGTGTGCTGGGGCGAGGTTATCGTTGTGGCTTCCTTGGCATGCTTCACTTGGAAATCATCACTGAGAGATTGCGCCGAGAATTCAACTTGCCACTCGTCATCACTCTCCCAAGCATTACTTACAATGTGGTTTATAAAAATGGGAGTACTGAGACGATTTATACCCCATCCTTTTTCCCCGAAGATCACCTAATCGCCTCCGTGAGCGAGCCGTGGGTGACAGCGACCATTATCATGCCTCCTTCTTATATGAGTGCTGTTATTCAAATGCTTTATGAGTTTGAAGCGGAGTTGGGGGACACCGAGGACTTCGGAGAAGGACGCACTTCTTTGAGGTTTGAGATGCCGCTTCGTGAGCTTATGCGAGGCTTCTTCGACAAACTCAAGGCTGTGACCTCTGGCTACGGGTCTATTTCTTATCATATAAGTGGCGAGAGGGCGGCAGATGTGACTCGTCTCGATATCCTCGTGGCGGACGAGCCTGTGCTCGCCTTCGCCAAGGTGGTCTCGAGAAGACAGGTGGAAGTGGAAGCAGAAAGTGCAGTTGAAAAGCTGGAGAAAATCTTGCCACGTCAAATGTTCACCACCAAGATTCAAGGCAAGGCTCTCGGGCGCATTATCTCCTCAGCCACGCTCTCGGGGATGAAGAAAGACGTTACCCAACATATGTATGGTGGAGACATCACCCGCAAGATGAAACTGAGAGAGAAGCAGAAGAAGGGTAAGAAGAAGATGAAGGAGCGCGGTAAGGTGAACATCCCACAAGATGTCTTCCTGAAGATGATTAGACGAGACTAGCTCTACTGGAAGATGGGCGAATAAGCCAGAATCATGCTTACCACAATTATAGCCACGAGGGCCTTCCAGACAAACTGCACCTTCCTTTTGTGTTGGCGGTCGAATAGCATTTCTTTCATGGTAACATAAGGTGTAAATATGGTAAAAGAGCTTGAACACAGACAGAAGGTGAAGCGCGTGGTCTACTCTTGGCCCTCCTTGGTAGCAGTCGCCCTGCTCACCTTCTTCCTGGTGAAGGGGGCGGCTGGGATCATGGGGATTGAGAGAGATAGTGCCGAGAGGGTAGAGGCTCTGGAGGATCAAAGTGCGGCTCTCATCCTACGAGAAAATAATCTCAAGGCCGAGATCGAAAGCCTGAAGACTGAAGAGGGTATTGTTGGTGCAATCAAGGACAAGTTTAGTGCCACAAGAGAGGGGGAGTACGTGGCTATTATTGTGGATGAGAGGTCGAAGGCTGCTGCCACGGTCGCGGTCGAGCCCTCTTGGTACAAGAAGTTCTGGAATGCTATAATCGGCCAATGAAAAAAGTAGAAATATATTCAACCGAGAATTGTCACTTCTGCCATATGGCCAAGGAGTACTTCAAGGCCAACAATGTTGAGTTTACAGACTATAACGTGGGCACTGATACTGAGAAGAGGAACGAGATGCTTGAGCTCAGTGGGCAGATGGGCGTGCCGGTCATAGTAGTAGACAAGAAGGATTTGGTGGTGGGGTTTAATCAGAAGGTGTTGGCTGGGCTTTTGGGAACTGCGGGCTAAGTCAGGTCACCCATAATTTCTGTATTGGTGCCACTGGCAGGAATCGAACCTGCATTTAGGGTTTAGGAAACCCTCGTCCTATCCATTGAACGACAGCAGCAAACTCAAAAAATATAGCACAAAACTTGAAAAAGGCCGCTATCTTGCTATAATTTTGCCTTATGAATCCTGAGGAAAGACAGCTCCTTGAACGCTCCCTGAAGCTCTCAGAGGACAACCACC
>JBBUES010000056.1:0-3697 GCA_038056785.1 Patescibacteria group bacterium
TGGTGTCCAGAGAGGGCTGGTGGGAGAAGTGATCGGCCGTTTCGAGAGAGTGGGCCTCAAGCTTGTCGCTGTGAAGATGCTCGTACCCACAGGGTCTCACATAGAGAAGCATTATGAGAAGATCGATGAGAAGATCAGGAAGCATCTCGTGAGCTTTATGACCAGTGGGCCAGTGGTAGCCATGGTTTGGGAGGGGGCACACTCAGTCAAGATTGTCAGGAAGCTGGTCGGTAGCACCGAACCTCTCACTTCTGACGTCGGTACTATTCGAGGAGACTTCGTCCTCGACTCTTATGCTATGTCTGACACTGACGGCCGAGCGGTGAGGAACGTGATCCATGCTTCTGGCAATGTCGAGGAGGCAGAGTTTGAAATCTCTCACTGGTTTGCTCCGGAGGAGGTCACGAATTACGGGCTTGTTCAAGAAAAGATCCTTTATGATGTGAATCTAGACGGTATTTTAGAGTAGAGATTTTCTAAGGCTCTACTTGGGCTCGAGTACAAACTGTTTTTATCTTCACGTCTAGATGATATACACAGGAAAAGAGTTTCTGATTCGTTATAATGAGTGCAGGGTTATTTGAGGTATTATCTAGCTAAAGTACAAACAGGGAGTTCGAATGTTGCGGCCCTTGGGTTTGCAAACGAGAACACCCACCTAGCTTCAAAACTAGGGTATACCAGAATAACCCTATCAAAGGTCCCGACTTCGGTCGGGATTTTTGATAGAATAAAGTTAATGCAAAAAGGCAGCCTTCTTTTCCCAGCTTTTGTTCTCGCTACTATAGGTGCCATTCTTTACTATCTGGGTAATATTTTTTATCTCCCATGGACTTATTGGTGGTACGACGTTGTTCTCCATTTTCTAGTCAGTGCCACCGGAGGCATCTGTATTTTTTGGGGAATGTTTGACTCCGGTCTAATTTTCCGTGGGAGATTCGAAAACCGAGTGGGCTCTATACTACTTGTTTTAATTTGTGTCTTAGCAGTGGGCGTTGGTTGGGATATTTGGGAATATGCCAATAATCTTTTAGATAACACTGAGGGTTATGCATTAGATACTATGAACGATCTCATCCTGGATTCGGCTGGAGCTTTATTGGCTGTGGTTTTTGCTTCGCGTAAAAATATAAATGGCTAAACTCATTTGTTACGGTGGAGCGGGGAATACTACTGGGGCGAATTTTATGCTGGAGTTCGAGAGTCCCTCGCACAAGCTCGGGATGATGAGAGTACTCATCGATTGCGGTATGCAACAGGGAGGAGAGGCAGCTCATGCTCACAACAACAAGAGATTTGAATATGATCCTGCGACTGTCGATATTCTATTTGTGACTCACGCTCACATAGACCACATTGGTCTTATCCCCAAGTTGGTCCGCTCAGGATTCAAGGGGGAGATCTACTCTACCAAGGAGACTCGAGACTTGGCCCAGCTCTTACTCCTCGATGCTGCCAAGATCGGTCGGGCCAACGAAGAAGTTTTGTATACTCCGGACGACATCGAGAAGAGTCTCACCTTGTGGCATGCCCTTCAGTATCATGAGCCACGAGATTTCCAAGATTTTACACTTGAACTCTTCAACGCTGGGCACATTCTCGGTTCCTCTATGTTCAAGTTCACTTTCCCGAGTGGCAAGACCATGCTCTTCACCGGTGATCTTGGCAATTCTCCATCATCGCTCCTGCCTGACGTAGAAAGAGTCGGCGGTCTAGACTTCCTCCTCATAGAGAGTGTTTACGGGGATAGGAATCATGAGGATCGGGAGCTCCGAGAGGAGAAGTTCAAACGGATTGTGGCTGAGTCTATCGCCCGGAGTGGGGCGCTCCTCATCCCAGCTTTCTCTCTCGAGCGCATACAGGAGATTCTCGCTACACTCGACAACCTCTTCGAATCCAAGGAGATTCCAGCTGTGCCAGTCTACCTCGACTCACCCTTGGCGCAGAAGATTACTGTGGTCTACGAACGAGCAGGCAAGTTCTTCAACAACCAAGTTCAGACTGAGCTTGAGAGAGGGGATGACCTCTTCAAGTTCAAGAACCTCCACGAGATTGGTAGGGTGGAAGAATCTCGAGCGATCGCTGGTGTGAAGGGTCCCAAGATTATCGTCGCTGGCTCAGGTATGTCGACCGCTGGGCGTATCGTGGGTCACGAGGCAGAGTACCTGCCGGATCCCAAATCCACTATCCTCTTCATGGGTTACCAAGCTGCTGGCACGCTCGGCCGACAGATTGAGGAGGGTATAAAGAAGGTGGTCATAGATGACCAAGTAGTCGAGGTGCATGCTACAGTCGAGAAGATTACTGGCTTCTCGGGTCACGCAGACTCGGATGCGTTGGTCGACTTTGCATCCGAGAGTGAGAAAACCTTGCAGAAAGTGTTAGTTGCCATGGGCGAGCCCCGCTCATCTATCTTCCTCGCTCAGCGTTTGCGAGATGAATTAAATTTGAACGCGGTAGCTACGGAGGAAGGGAAGAGTTATGAAATAGACGTTTAAACAAAAGAGCCCCTTTCGGGCTCTTTTGTTATTTAACCGTTTCTACGATTTTCTTGAAAGTGTCAGGATGGTTCTGAGCGAGCTCAGAGAGGATCTTCCTGTCGAGGGCGACACTGGCCTTCTTCAACATGGGGATGAACTTGGAGTAGGAGAGACCCATTTCCTTGAGGAGGACGCTCATGCGCACGTTCCAGAGGCGGCGGAAGTCGCCCTTCTTGTCCTTCCTGTGAGCGAAGGAGTAAGTACCAGCGTGGAAGATAGCCTCAGTAGCCTGACGTTCCTTGGTGGAGCGGCCGAAGCGGTAGCCCTTCACCTTTCTGAGAACATTCTTTCTAGTTTTGAGGGCGTTTGTGCCTTTCTTTACTCTTGTCATGGTATTTAAATTATTTGAAGTTTACGAGGAAACGGGACTTCTCTTTCATGGACATGTGGAATTCGGAATTCTTGTTCTTAGCAGACTTGGCAGCCCTTCTTTCCTTGGAGTTGAAGTGGTTTTGGCCCTTGGCACGGGTCAAAAGCTTGCCGCTTTTGGTGACTTTGATGCGCTTGCTATAGGATTTATTGGTTTTGATCGACATGTAATTAGCAGGTCTATATATTACCTATTTATGAGGGTTTGTCTAGCTTGCCCCGCGTAGCCTTGGCGGAGTGGGGTTAAGCCCTTTCTATGATGATGGTCATGCCCTTGGGGCTCTTCTTGGCGGAGTCTGCCACCTTGTAGTCTACGGAGACCAGTTTGAGCATACGATCGAGGCGAGTCTTGAGGAAGTTCTCCTCTAGGTACTTGGCACGGCCCGGTAAGAAGAGGTCGAGCTTGACCTTATGGCCTTCAGTAAGCCATTCAGAGGCCTTCTTGGCCTTGAGCGCCAGGTCGTTCTCACCTGTCGCTAGCTTGACCTGCACAGTCTTCACTTCGCTCGAGTGGGCCTTCTTGGCACCCTTAGCTTTCTTGGCTTCTTCGTACTGGTACTTGCCGAAGTCAGCGATCTTCGCAACTGGAGGGATGGCGGTAGGGGAGATCTCAATAAGATCCAATCCAAAAATCTCTGCCTGCTTCAAAGCTTCACTGAGGGATAGCACGCCGAGATTCTCTCCTTTGGGTCCTATGACACGTAGTTCACGTGCCTTGATCTGCTGGTTAATACGAGGTTGCAACTTCTGTGTATAACTAATTGGTATAATTATTATACACTATAAAG
>JBBUES010000057.1:0-5178 GCA_038056785.1 Patescibacteria group bacterium
TGCGAGAGCGTCGAGAGGAAGTGCGGTTGCTCCAGGATACGTTGAGCAACTATAAGCACTTGACGGAGCACTGGGAAGCCAAGTACTGCGAGCTTCTCGCGGGACTGATGGCGGTCTCGAAGCAAGCCCTCGCAGGCAAAGATCGAGCTCGCTCCAGGTACGCTGCGGAGGTTCGAGAAAACTTGGACAGGGTCCTCGTCGAAAATCCAGTACTAGCTTCCCAGCTCATCGAGATCAACCCAGCAACGGAACGCTGGGAACGGAAATTAAGGAAAGGGGAAGAGAAAGCCTCCTAGACCAAGGAACAAATCAAAGGGCGGACCACAGTGGTCCGCCCTTTCTTCATGCCTGCAACATCAAACACTCGGTGCTTGATATTCCTCAGACTGGTGCTTCTCCCAGATTGGCACGAAGTCCTCACGGAAGACAGCCAATAAAACCTTGTCGTGGAACTTTCCATTGCGGAAGATGTGATCTTTCAACCTACCCTCTTCCTTGTAACCACAACGAAGGCTGTAACGGATACTTCTCTCATTGAAGGCTAAGGCCTCGGAGCAAATCTTCCTCAAGTTGAGAGTGTCGAAGGCGTAGTCGAGAAGAAGGAATTTGGCTTCTGTGCCTAATCCCTTCCCCCAATACTCTTTCTCCCCGATAAAGCTACCAGTCGTAGCTGTCCGATCGACGTGATGAATCCCATGGAGGCCCATCACCCCAATTGGTTGCCCATCTGCTTTCTCAATCACAAACACCACGTGAGTGTCTTTCTTCTTACTAAGGCCAGCGAGCCAAGCCTCTTCGTCTTCCAGACTCTGGGGCACGACGTTGGCCAGGAAGTAGCGCACTTCGGGATCATTGATCCAGCGAGTGATGAGTGGCAGATCAGCCTTCATCACTGGACGCAGGTTGACCTTCTTGCCTTTGAGAAACACGACACGATTTTCCTGAGTCATCTCTATCTCCTCATTAACTGTTGAAAGAACTTGCTGAACAAAAGAAAACTGAAGCTTCTGTTCAGCTTCAGTTTTCTAAATCCAAGTTAGGGAGAATTTTAGACAATTACAGCTGAACACAATATGTAGGTGTTTCCGAGGGTATCCTCAGACACGGTGATAGAACCACGCTTATCTGTCGCGAGGTTGTGGTTCCACATATTGAATCTGTAATATGCCTTATGCATACCCCTATTATGCCTATTTGTGCAGTTTTGTCAAATTAGCTCAGGAGCTCTCTAAGTAGTGGCTCCTGCATAACCACATGAGTGTGACCAAACTGAGCAAATACTGATAAATCATTTCTTATATATTCACAAATTTTATTGGCAATGTATCGATCTCTCATATTATTCACCTCCTGAGAAATTGTATTAATAACGCTTCTCTCTGGGAAAATAGGGTCGACAATGCTGTGGAAGAAGCCGGTATCATTCTGATCAAAATCCTTATTAAACAATTCCTTATGCGTATTTTTTACAGCTTCAAAAGAGGTCTGATAATATTTTAGATAATTTCCAAGATAAGCCTCTATCCCTGGCTTGGGTTCCATCATCCTCCCCCACTGCGCAACTTGGCGAGCTATATAGAAATATATTACTAACTCACTGGGATGCAGTTTTTCAATTTCACTCATCTCCTCTTCCCTGCCTGGTTCGGGAGAATAAACTTCTATATTATTTTGCTTAGCCTTAAGAACAGCGAGACCCATTCCACCCGCACTCAGGATGGCCTCTTCTTCATTGGAGTATAGATGTGTAGAATTCCCTTCGATAAATACTATTCTTTTCTTGTTTTCAGTTTTATTCAAAAAATCCTTCCAAAACTCATGCCACTTAGGCCACTGTGGATGACTAATATCATTGGAATGTGCTTCTCCAAAATAATATAGATGATTCTCCTTAGCATTTATAACCAACTCATAGGGAGCCTCTATGCCCTTCTGCTTATACTCCCCATATGACATCAGAGGCATTTTAGTCTAGATTTTTTAAAAACCCTCACCATTCAAACTTTCATCAATCCTATTCATATCTCGTGGGAACATAGAAGCTTCACGAATATTTTTCAGCTCAAGCAGTTGCATGGTCATGCGCTCAGCACCTAAAGCAAACCCACCTTCAGGAGGTACTCCATATTTGAAGGCTTCGAGAAACATCTTTATCTTACTAGGATCCATCCCCCAAGTTTCAACATGCTCCATGAGCTGTTTGTAGTCATTCACACGACGCCCGCCCGAGAGCCACTCCACTCCTCTACAGATTAAATCCATACCTTCGTTAAACTCAGGATTCTCTGGGTTAGGGTACACATAGAAAGGCTTTTTACGGGTTGGGTAGCCATAGATAAACACGAAATCAGAACCAGTCTCCTCTTTGATTATTTCGCAAATCTCACGCTCATCTTGGGGATTCGTATCTTTCTCTCCACGGACATCACGACCCGATTTTGCAAAAATCTTTTCTTGGACCTCAGTAAGAGAGAGAGTGGGAGTTTTATTGATCATAGTTGGAATCGTAGCCCCAAGAAGCTTGAGGTGCTCGGCATTTTTCTCGGCAACCTGGCCCAAAATAAACCTCACTGTCTCTTCGGCCATATCTCGAACATCTCTCCATGATTCAATGAAGGCCATTTCGGCATCGAGAGAGACAATCTCGGTCAGATGCCTGGTTGTAGACGATGGCTCAGCTCGGAAAACTTTGTTGACGGAGAAGCACCTTTCGAAGGCGGACATGACGATCTGCTTGTATAGCTGTGGTGATTGAGTGAGGTACGCCTTTTTGTCGAAGTAGTCGATCTTAAAGACTTCTGCTCCGCCCTCCGCCGTAGCGGGAGTCATAGCGGGAGCTTGGAATTCAAAGAAATTATTTTTCTTCATAAACTCGCGGAAGGAATCAATGATAGTCTCTTGAACTTTGAAAATCGCCTGGACTTTGGCTTGTCTTAACACCAATGAGCGGTTATCTAACTCTGTAGTCAAATCAAGATTATAGCCATCCACAGACATATCAAATGGTAGGGGTGCTGCTTGTGCGAGAATGGTGATGCTTAGAACCTCGAGTTCGATATCACCATTCAAAACACCGTGATTGATGTTCTTCTCCGGGCGAGCATTGACCTTGCCTTCTATCTTTAAAGCCCATTCAGGTCGAATCTCCTTAGCAATCTCAATACCACCGCTAGCAGGAAGAGAGACACACTGAACTTTGCCTGACATGTCACGCAGGTCGAAGAAGACCATCTTCCCCTGGTCACGTCGAACATCTACCCAACCGGAAATGGTTACCTCCTCGCCCTTCTTAGTGTTCAAATCTTTGATGAAAGTTCTCTGCATTTTAGTAAAGTTTAAGTCCTACCATCTCCCTCACCTGCTCCATCTTCTTCTCGGCCCTCTCCCTTGCCACCTTGCCACCTGCTTTCAAGACCTCGAGCACCGCATTCTTGTCTTCCTCTAGTGCTTGGCGCTTCTCACGCATTGGTTTGATGAAGGCCTTCAAATCTTCAATTAAAAGTTCCTTCAACTTCTTATACTGACCCTTATTTTCAGCATAAATTACTTCCAAATCATTCTTGTTGCGGAGGAGTGAGTGAATGGCATAAACATTTTCTGGAAGTTCAGTACCAGAGCCAGTCACAATACTCATGACCGCTTTCTCAATCTCTTCATCCGTGGCAAAGAGCGGGATAGTGTTGCCGTAGCTCTTACTCATCTTCTGGCCGTCAGTACCGGGCACAGTCGCCATATCAGCAAGAATCATAGCTTCAGGCAGTTTGAAAGCTTCTCCAAAGGCGTTGTTAAATTTCTGAGCCATATCTCGAGCAATCTCTACGTGTTGCTTCTGATCCTGGCCAACTGGTACCACATCCGCTCCCGGCAAGAGGATATCGGCCGCCATCAGAAGCGGGTAATCAAACACCCCGACATTGATCTCCTTGTTCTTGGCCTCAGCGTCCTTGAAGGCATGTGCGCGCATGAGGTATGGCATGGTCGAGAGACAGTTGAAGATCCATGCAAGTTCTGTCACCTGGGGCACGTCGGATTGTTTGTAGAGGGTGACGTTCTTGGGGTCGAGACCGATAGCCATATAGTCGAGGAGCACTCCTAGCGTATTGGCTTCGAGTTCTGCCCTATTCTGGACTGAAGTTAAAGCATGCAGGTCTGCGATGAAGATGTGAGCCTCGTACTCGTGCTGGAGCTCCACGAACTGCTTCATAGCGCCGAAATAGTTGCCGATATGTGGTCGGCCAGTCGGCTTTACCCCTGAGAGAAGCACCTTTTATCTGCCATATAAGGCTATATTATCAGTCCTCCTTAATAAATCCACCTGCTTGGTGAGACCAGAGGCCTGCATAAATGCCACCCTTCTTGATAAGCTCCTCGTGAGAACCATCCTCGACGATCCTTCCCCCATCCATGACGATCAGCCTATCCATAGCTCTCAGGGTCGAGAGTCTGTGAGCGATGGCGATCACTGTCTTGCCCTCCATCAGCTTCTCAAGAGCTTGCTGAATGAGAATCTCACTTTCACTATCGAGCGCACTAGTAGCCTCATCGAGCAATAATATCTTAGACTTTTTGAGGAAGGCTCTGGCAATAGCCACTCTCTGCTTCTCACCACCTGAGAGCTTGATACCTCTCTCCCCCACTAGGGTCTCGTAACCCGTTGGGATGGCGCTAATGAAGTTGTGGGCCTGTGCTTGGTTAGCAGCAATGATTATCTCCCCCTCGCTTGCAGATGGGTTACCATAGCTGATGTTCTCCTTAATAGTACGGTGGAAGAGTAGTGGCTCTTGAGGGACTGTAGCGATAGCTTCACGCAAACTTTCCTGTTGGGCATGAGATATATCCTGACTATCAACCATAATGTGCCCACCATTTAAGTCGTATTGTCTGGTCAAGAGCTTCACCAAGGTAGATTTCCCGGCTCCACTTTTGCCAATAAGTCCAATTCTCTCTCCTGCTTTAATACTGAGACTTAAATCTTTGAATATCTCCCGGTCGCCGTAATTGAAAGAAATGTTTTCAAACCTTATTTCTCCATTAACTATATTGAGGTCTTTGGCACCTCTTATATCGACAACTTCATGATCAACTATAATCTCGTTCAAGCTTTCTCTAATAGTACTTAAATTATCAGCAAAAGAATTGAACTGCTGTCCCAAGCTACTAATACTTCGCCTGATCATA
>JBBUES010000058.1:0-1221 GCA_038056785.1 Patescibacteria group bacterium
GGTCGGGAGTGAGCACGATCATTTCAAGCAGATCCTCTACTCCAGCACCAGTCTTCGCAGAGAGAGGGACGAAGGAGACATCGCCGCCATAACCCTCGACATAGATGTCGTTCTCGGCAAGGTTCTGCTTTGTTTTCTCCACATCTGCAGTTGGTTTGTCCATCTTGGTGATAGCAATGATGAAGGGCAGGCCGGACTCCTTAATATATTTATAGACCTCGAGTGTTTGAGGCTTCACACCGTCTTCGCCGGAGACGACGAGGACGGCAATATCGGCTACGTTGGCTCCGCGGGTGCGCACTCCTTGGAAAGCTTCGTGACCAGGGGTGTCGAGGAAGGTAATTTTCCTCCCATCGCTTCGCAATACTTCATAAGCACTAATATGCTGAGTAATACCACCTGCCTCGGTCGCGACCACATTGGACTTCCGGATGTAGTCAAGAAGCGATGATTTACCGTGGTCAATGTGGCCGAAAATGCCTACTACTGGGGGACGAGTTTCCATAAGACTAGTAGATTACCATAAATGTGGCTTAATTACACGGTTTCTTTTATGATGGGTTGATGAATTGGTTTAAACCAAAAAGAATCTTCTTGGACTATGCTTCGGCTACGCCGATGCTGCCGGAGGTACGGAAGGAGATGGAGAAGTACTTCTCCACGGACTTCTATAATCCCAATGCTATTTATGCTGAGGGTGAGAAGGTGAGGAAGGAAGTGGAAGCATATCGCATACAGATTGCGCGGATCTTTGGCGTGGCGCCGGAGGGTGTGGTCTTTACCTCTGGTGGTACCGAAGCCAACACTTGGGCGGTGCAGGGAGTTGGCCCAGGAAGAATTATTGTAGAAGAGGGTAGTCATCCATCAGTAACAGAGGCGGTTAAAGGTCGGACCTTAAGTATCGATTCCAAAGGTCCGACCTTAGTTTCTTCCGTGACCACCGACAATAAACTCGGTCGAGAGATTCGTGAGGAGAGGAAGAAGAATGGTTCCGTTTATCCACTTCTCCACATCGATGCTTCGCAGAGTACGCAGTATTACAACTGTGCGCTCGACACTCTCGCTTGCGATTTACTTAGTATTGATTCTGCTAAGCTCTATGGGCCTAAAGGAATCGGTGCATTAGTCGTTAAAAGGGGAGTGAAGTTGAACTTGCCTCCACAAGGTACTCCCGCTGTGCCGCTTATCGCTGGCTTCACCAAGGCCTTGGAAGTTGCAGTG
>JBBUES010000059.1:0-5444 GCA_038056785.1 Patescibacteria group bacterium
ACGACTTAAAATCGTGTCCCGCAAGGGATGTGGGATCGTTGCCCACCCCGGGCACTATACAAAATATGACCGAAGAAAACACAAATCCATTTATAGGAACCATCCGCGTCACCGGTAAAGGTGTCGGTTATTTTGCCATGCCAGGGTCCGACGACGACTACGAAATCCAGCCTGAGAACATTGCTACAGCACTCAACCGTGACACTGTCCGCATCGAGGATCTGAAAAGTAAGTCCCAGTACGACCGACGTCAGGCCAAGGTGGTCGAGATCGTTGAGAGGCACAAGACAGAGTTCGTGGGCACACTTGAGAAGGACCCTTTAGGATTCTTCCTCATCCCAGACGACAAGCGCATGTATCGAGACATCTTTATCACCGAAGGCAAGACCATGGGTGGTAACCATGGCGACAAGGTCCAAGCTCGGATCATCGAGTGGACCGATGTGTCGAAGAGCCCCAAGGGCGAGATCGTTCGCATTATCGGTAAGGCTGGCGAGCACAACACCGAGATGCTCGGCATCGTCTACGAGTCCGGCTTCGAAGTGGACTTCCCTCCCGAGGTGGAGAAGGAAGCAGATGAATGGAAGAGGAGATACGACAGCGAGGACCACCTCAAGGGCCGCAAGGACTTCAGAGGCACCACCACCTTCACCATCGACCCCGATACCGCCAAGGACTTCGACGACGCTATTTCTCTCAAGACGCTTCCGAACGGAGACTACGAGGTCGGCATACACATTGCAGACGTCTCCCATTTCGTAGTGGCTGGCACAGCCCTCGACAAGGAAGCTCGCAAACGTGGCACCTCGATCTACCTCGTCGACCGCACTATCCCCATGCTCCCAGAGATCCTCTCCAACGATCTCTGTTCGCTGAACGCCCACGAGGACAAGTACGCTTTCTCAGCGGTCTTTGTGATGGACAAGGAAGCTAGGGTCAAGGAGCGCTGGTTTGGCAAGACTCTCATCAACTCCGACAAGCGCTTCGTCTACGAGGACGCCCAAGACATCATGGATAAAGGTTTGGGCGAGTTCTACGACGAGCTCATGACCCTCGATGTCTTGGCGAAGAAGCTCCGTGTCGAGAAGTTTAAGAAGGGCGCTATCGAATTTGAATCCGATGAAGTCAAGTTTGTGCTGGATGAGAAGGGCAAGCCCATCAAGGTCTACAAGAAGGCGCGCAAGGATATTCATAAACTGGTCGAAGACTTCATGCTCCTTGCGAACCGTGAGGTGGCGGCCCACATGAACGCTGCCAACAAGCAGAACGCTCGTGCCGCCTTCGTCTACCGTATCCACGATGCACCAGATAGGGAGAAGATCATCAACCTCGCTACATTTGTGAAGGCGCTTGGCTTTGAATTGAAAAATAAGGAAGGTCAGACCACGGCAGAGGATATTTCTAAAATGCTCAAGTCAGTAGACGGCACACCCGCTGAAACTCTGGTGAAGACTGCTGCTATTCGTGCCATGCAGAAGGCTGTCTACTCGACCGCCAACATTGGCCACTTCGGCCTCGCTTTCGAATACTACACCCACTTCACCTCCCCGATCCGTCGCTACCCAGACCTCATGGTTCACCGACTCCTCCAGCGCTTCATAGACAAGGGTCAGGTTGAGCAAGATGAAGTCATGCGCTACCAGAAGCTCTGCGACGACTCAAGTGAGCGTGAGATGGAAGCCGCCGAAGCTGAGCGTGCCTCTATCAAATACAAGCAGGTCGAGTACATGTCCGAGCGTATTGGTCAGGAATTCGACGCCATGGTCTCTGGAGTCTCTGAATGGGGTGTCTATGTCGAGGAAGCGAACACCAAGGCCGACGGCATGGTCAAGCTCCGCGACATGACTGACGACTTCTACGAACTCAACGAAAAGCTCTATGCCATTGTCGGCAAGAAGTCCGGCAACAAGTACTCCCTCGGCGACAAAGTCCGCGTGAAGCTCATCGCTGCCGACCCAGAAAGAAAAACCCTCGACTTCCAGTTTATATAAATATCACACCTGCGGACAAAACCGTTGCCACACTCGGCGGCGTTTTTTGTTTGCACTCACCAAGGTGTCAACGTGGCAGGTTGACACCTTCGAGTTCCGCCTCCATCTTTCCCTTATCTTCTATAAATCCTTCTAGGTCTTTATCGTAGTGAGCAAGTTTGATTTCAAAAGTTTTCAAGAAGAGTTCTTTATTAATTACCTCGTCATCATATTCTTCGTTACAATAATTCTTGAGGCTTGACCACTGATACGATTTTATAAAAGACAACTTCTTCTCCGCAGTACCAGAGATAAGATCTGCTGCATTCAAGTCAATATAAATAGGAATGTATGGAAAGTGTTGCTCACTCAGAACAGGAATTATTTTAGAACTATTCTGAAAAAGGTACCCACTCCTCTTGTTTTTCAAGTTAAAGTACTTGGTATAGGCATTCCCCACTCGTTTAGTAAATTCTAGAATACCTCCTTCCTTAATTTCATACAGAAGAAGGTGAAAGTGATTGGGCATGAGGGACCATTTCAGAACTTCTACCAACTTATCTCTTTCTGGTAAATCAGGATTATGGAAAATATTTTTCTGTTTGGTTCTGAGCTTACCCTCGGAATTATTTAAAAGAAATAGGTTATCCCTAAAGCGACAATAATCAGCCTCACTATTAAAAATAATCCTCTTATCAACCCCTCTATTGCAAATATGTGCGATATCGCCAACCATTCCTTAATTTTCTCACTTCAGCCAAGGGTGTCAACGTGGCAGGTTGACACCCTTGCTTACGAACTTCTTTTAAAGAGAATTTGGCTTATAATTTACTGATGCTTTCAAAAACAATCAGTTACCTCTTGCAATTCTGTCTTATCAGCCTCCCCTTTTGGCTTCCTGCTTTCCATATCCACGAGGACAACTCTACTCTTCTGACGGCAGTATCTCTTCTATTCGCTATTCTGGTGGGATTTTTTATCGCGACCGCTACCTCCAACTATCTACGCTTACAAACTCTCATCGCCGATGCGAATGCCGGACTGGTCTCTCTTTACAATCTAGTTCGCAACATTGAGCCTAGCAAAGAACCTCAAATTGGAGATGCTATAGACAACTACATGATCGCGGCTTTAGACTACGAGCTTCTCGATTACACAGAAAAGACCAAGGGGGAATTAAACGAAGTTATGAAAATTGTTCATGCCGTTGAACCAAGTGGTGAAAAAGGTTTTTCGCTGATTTCCGAAGTCCACTCCCGCATGGACGACTTCATTAGAACAGATCAGGAAATAACCATGACAGCCAAACAGATCGTTACCCCTAGGCACTGGTTAATTATTATCTGTTTGGCAGCTATCCTAGCTGTATCTCTTCTGAGTTTCAGAGATGGGAATCTCATTACTGCCACCCTAGTAGCAATAATGCTTGTTTCAATTTATCAAATACTCATCCTTATTCATGAGATTGATAGCAACTTCTTCCTAAGCAAGCAGCTCGCCTTCAAGGATCCCCAGCAAGTATTTGAGGGTATAAACAGGGGACGATATTATCCTGAGTACGCCATCAAAAATGGCGATGCCAAACCGGAACTAGGACCGTACAGAATCGGAGTTTATAAAAACTATCCAGCTTCGATGGAGAAGGAAATTAGACTGGTGAAGTAAATGTAGGCCAGAAAAACGTCACGGACGCTGACGAGCGGAGTGGAGTGTGCGTTTTCAGCAGAAAACGATAGCGCGTTTTTCTGAGCTATATTTATGGAGCCTTTATTTAGCCACCTCGCTGGCTTCATCGAAGGAGATGGAGAGCACTTTAGATATACCATTCCCAGACATGGTCACACCATAGATCACACCAGCACGGCTCATGGTCTCGCTGTTGTGGGTTATTAAAATAAGTTGGGAATATTTAGAATGGAGTTCGATCATATCGCCATACTACCTAGAGTTCGCTTCGTCGAGTGCGGCGTCGGTCTCGTCGAGGATGATAAAGGGTGGCGGGTTCACAGCTGAGATAGCAAAGATGAGCGCGATAGAGGTCAGAGCCCTTTCTCCCCCTGAGAGCATCATGAGGCTCTTTACCTTCTTTCTAGGCAGGTTGAGCTTGATCTCAAGCCCCTCCTCTCTTGGGGCAACTTCCCCAGTCAACTCCTCAACTCCTTCGCCTTCTTCGACTTTCTTGGCAGGTTTCTCAACTGTCAAAACAAGTTCGGCTTCCCCACCATCGAAGACTGTACTGAAAAGTTTGCCAAATTCTGTATTGATATTGTCCAACCCAGTTTTGAACTCAACAGCGAGGCGAGTCTCCAGATCCTTGATCAAGCTCTTGAGCGACTCAGCGGACTTCTCCAAATCTAAGAGTTCTCGACCAAGGAATTCATCACGTTCAGAAGTCTCCCTGTATTCCTTCAAGATCTCATCGCCTCCGGCCACAGAGGCATCTTCGAAGCGCACCTTGAGCTTCTGGATAGTTCTCTGCCTCTCAAGTTGCACCGACCTCTCCTCGTTGTGGACACCGAGTGTCCACGTGTGGTACTGGAGCACATCTGCTCCGACCAGTCTCGAGATTTCCTCTAGCTCACGCTTAAATGACATCTCATCAGAGTGGATCTGCTCCTCACGCACCTTGAGCATATTGAGCTTGGAGTGCAGCTCATTCTCTTCAGACATAATACGGAAGACGGCAATCTGAGCGGCATTGTCACCATCCTTGGCCCGCTCCATGTCTCCCTTGAGCTTTTCATAATCTCCTTGAAGCTTCTTTTCTTTTTCTTCTGCTTCTTTGAATTTCTTCTCTACCACCACCTTCTCGTTTTTCAACTCTTCAATAGACTTCTTGGCCTCTGAGATAACACTCGAAGAAGCGGATTCTCTGCGATCTTTTATAAACTTGAGAAACTTATCTTTGATACGAGCAAGAATACCAGCATCTTCTTTTTCCCCCTCAATCTCCTTGTAAAGTGCTTCCACATCCTTGAGTGGAATAACCTTGTGCTCATCTGACTGCGCCAACTGCTCCTGCTTCTTCACAATACTCTCCTGTGCCGACATGAGACCTTCTACCTTGCCCAGCTCCCTGCCTGAGGCATCCTTGAGTGTGCGAGCCGTAGAGAGCTTTTTCTCCAACTCTAAGATCAAATATTCTTTCTTCTCTTTCTGCCCTGCTTCAGCCAGAATTTTCTTAGCTTCTGCCAACTCGGCATCAAGCTTCTTGAGCGATTCATTGAGAGGCGCGCGTTCAGCTTCTAAATGCTTCTTGGCTTCAGCGATATGAACTTCTTCTCGTTTGAAAAATTCTTTGGCCGTATTGAGAAGCTCATCCCGCAAGCTTTCGGTCTTCTCGAGTTTCTCCACCTGCTTTTTGAGAAATCTGAGGTGCGGAGCAATCTCCTTCCTCAGAGACTCCACTTGGCCAATGTTTTCAAAGGTCTTATCAAGCTTCCGCTCAGACTCGATCCTTTTGTATTGGTACAA
>JBBUES010000060.1:0-9793 GCA_038056785.1 Patescibacteria group bacterium
TCTACATGAGTAGCATCGTACCAGCGTGGATAATCAGGATATGGATAGCGAGAGTGCTTGGAGAGAGTGCTGGAAGCACACCCTGACCCTGAAGGAGCTTGATGAAGGCGTAACCTTGGATAATACCTAGAGGGACGGTGAGAAGACGAGAATACTGAGAGAAGCGGCGTCGCCCTGCATCCCCCTCCTCCTGATTCATTGCCTTCAGCTTGG
The DNA here is from genome assembly GCA_038056785.1 of Patescibacteria group bacterium. GTDB lineage: Bacteria > Patescibacteriota > Minisyncoccia > Phycocordibacterales > Zambryskibacteraceae > UBA5004. The sequence continues at coordinate 214 of JBBUES010000060.1, forward strand.
GAGACATGATAGTCATGAGCTGCATGATGATAGAACCGGTAATATACGGACCGACACCGAGCATCACGATCGAAAGATTGGAAAGACCGCCTCCTGAGAAGAGGTTCAAAAGGTTGAGAAACTCTGAGCCAGCAAGAAGGCTCTGAATCCGAGCAGCATCGATACCTGGAATTGGGATGACGGCGAGAACTCTAGTTAAGACTAGGAAGCCAAGGGTAAAGAGGATGCGGCGGCAGATAGCTTCGTCACCGAAGATCGTCCTGATTTTTTCAAAAAATTTCGACATTAAGTTTAAGCGGCTCTTTTGGCCTTCTTCTCAGCAAGGTGGGCTTTCAAAGCGGCACCACTTAACTTCTTCTGAATAGACTTGTTGGAGTTCTTGCCGCGTCCACGGAGCTTGGGCACACGCTTGATGAAGTCTCTGAGTTCTGGGCGCTTCTTCCTACCAGCACGGGCGTTCTGACCCTTGGTCCCACGACCAGAAGTCTTGCCACGAGTGCCGCCACGTCCAACCTGCTTGGATCGGGTGTTAGGAGTCTTTCTTTTGAGTAAGTGGAATTGCATGGAATTATTTTGCTTTAGACTCGCGAATCTTGGTAGTCTCGAGTTTCTGAAGAGCCTTGATCGCTACGTAAGCATTGTTGGCGCTGTTCTTGGAGCGAGAAAGGAGCTTGGCACCGACGTCCTTGAGACCGGCAAGTTCAATCACAGTTCTCACTGATGAGCCGGCAAGAATGCCCTTACCTGGAGCTGGCATGAGCTTCACTACTGAGGCGGCATACTTGGCCTGCACATCGTGAGGGATAGACATAGTCTTGGTGGTGTTGATAGTGATCATGTTCTTCCTAGCATCACGGAAAGCCTTCTCGATAGCGAGTGGAGTGTCTGTAGCCTTGCCCTGTCCCACACCCACCATACCCTTCCTGTTGCCTGCGACAAGAGCGACCGAGAAGCTGAAACGGCGACCTCCTCCCATCACACGAGTCACACGGCGCAGGGAAACGATCTTCTGATCGAATTCAGGCTTCACACGAGTATCTCTCCTAGGAGTACGGCGGTTGGGTCGGCGATCCCCTCCACGACCTCGGTCACCGAAGCTCTTCTTCTCTTCCATAGCTGGAACAACCGGAGCTGGAGCTGGAGTTACTGGGGTCTCTTCTGTTTTGATAGTTGTTTCGTCCATAATATTAGAATTTTAGTCCAGCCTCGCGTGCTGCTTCTGCTAGAGCCTTGACCTTACCAGCATACACGTAACCACCTCGGTCAAAGACTACTGTAACCACAGACTTGGCTGCTGCAAGCTTGGCCACCTCAGCACCAACCTTAGCTGCATCCTTACCTTTGGCCGCGACTAGAGTCTTGCCGGCATTGTCGTCAATGAGCTGAGCGTAGAGACCAGTGTTCGACTTGAAAACAGAGAAGCGAGGGCGCTCCGCGGTACCAGAAACCTTGGCGCGGATCTTCTTGCGCTTGCGGTCTCTGGCTGAATCTGTTCTTGAGATAGACATATGTTTATTTGAAATTCACTATACAGATTTCTTGCCCTGCTTCCTGCGGATGACCTCGTCATGATAACGCATGCCCTTACCCTTGTAAGGCTCCGGCTTCTTCAAGGCACGGAGATTGGCGGCAAAGAGGCCCACCTCTTCCTTGTTCGATCCAGAAACCACAATGTTGTTCTTCTCGGCTGTCACCTTGAGAGTGACAGGGATCGAAACTTCTACTGGGTGGGAGAAGCCAAGGGCAAAGACGATCTTATCACCTCTCACCTCCGATTTGTAGCCGATACCCTCGAGGATAAGCTTCTTCTCGAAAGCTTTGTTGACACCCGCGACCATGTTGCTAAGGTGCGAAGCATAGGTGCCCCAAAGAGCTCTGGACTCAAGTGTGAGCTTCTTCGGAGCGAGAGTGACAGTTGAGCCATCAATCTTGACCTCGATCATAGGGTGAAGCTCACGAGTGAGGGTACCCAAAGGTCCCTTCACTGTAAGAGTGTTGTCACCGACGGTGAGTTCGGTGTTGGCTGGGAGCGTGATTATTTTTTTACCTATACGTGACATATGAATATTTTTTACCAGATTTGGAAGAGGGCTTCCCCACCGAGCTTAGCGGCCTTGGCCTCACGACCAGTCATCACTCCGGCTGAGGTGGAGAGGATAAGGGCGCCGTAACCGTTCTTCACCGAGCGAAGCTCTGTCGACTTCTTGTAGACACGCTTGGAAGGCTTGGAGATACGCTTCACACCCTTGATCTTGGGAATGCGGTTCTCGGAGAAAAGGGAGATGAGAATGACTGGTCGACCCTTCTCTGACTTCTCAGTAAAATCCTTTACGAAACCCTCCTTCTTCAGAACCTCGACAATCGAGAGCTTGAGCTTAGAAGCTGGCACGACAACACTCTCCTGCCCGGCGTTGCCGGCATTCTTGAGTTTGATGATGAAGTTGGAGATTTGATCCATAAAGATGTTACCAAGATGCCTTCTTAACGCCCGGAATCTTGCCCTCGTTCGCTAGCTCACGGAAACAGATACGGCAAAGATCGAAGTCCCTCATATAGCCTCGACCACGACCACAGCGGAAGCAACGATTAGTAGCCCTAGTCTTGAACTTGGGCTTCTTCTTGCTTCTTGCGATTACTGATGTTTTAGCCATATAAGAGACGAGATTTTAACACATTATTTCTTGAACGGGAAGCCTAGATGAGTGAGGAGCTTGAGCACCTCTTCCCTGCTCTTCGCCGTAGTGACCACGGTCACAGCAAAGCCGAAGACGTCCTTGAGTTCTTCATCGGTAGTCTCAGGGAAGATGTTGTTCTCCTTGATGCCAAGAGTGTAGTTGCCCATCTCATCAGCCCCTGACTGAGGGATGCCACGGAAGTCCTTGGTACGAGGTAGAGCTAGGTGGATCAGGCGCTCGAGGAAGTCGTGCATTCTCTGTCCACGGAGAGTGACCTGGTAGCCGACCACGTCTCCCTCACGGCTTTTGAAGGTAGCGATCGAGACCTTAGCGCCACGAGGAGCCGCCTTCTGACCAGTGATACGAGCGAGACGATCTTCGACGATCTTGAATTTGTTCTTGTCTTTGAAGGAGCCAACGCCGGTCGAAATAACTACCTTCATAATCCGCGGCTTCTGCATCGGGTTCTTGTAGCCTTCGAGGGTCTTGGTTTTGTTCTTGAGAGTTTCCATAAGTTTACTTTGCGAGTTTTACATTAGAAACGTGGATGGGGAAAGACTTCTCGATGATCTGGCCCTTACCCTTGCCCTTCTTAGAGCGTTCGTGCACCTTCTTCATATTCACCCCCTCGACGAGCACCTTGTTCTCGCTTGGCAGAGCACGCAGAATCTTGCCGGACTTACCCTTGTCCTTGCCTGCGAGCACTATAATGTTGTCTCCTTTTTTGACGTGCATAAATGTTATTTATAGTGAGCTTGTCGAATCTATACGACTTCAGGGGCCTTAGAAATAATGCTCTGGAAACCCAGTTCACCGATCTCCCTTGGTACCGGTCCGAAGACACGTCCAGCCATAGGTTCCTTCTTGGCATTGTCCAAGATCACGACCGCATTCTCATCGAAGCGGACATAAGTACCATCCTTACGACGGAAAGGGGCCTTCTGGCGTACTACTACGGCATAAAGCACGTCCTTCTTCTTGACCTGCTTTCTAGGCTCGGCCTTCTGGACAGAGAGAACGACCAACTCACCAATAGAAGCAGTGCGCTTCTTGGAAGAGCCGAGCACCTTGAAAACCCTCCCGATCTTGGCGCCGGAGTTGTCTGCTATTTGAACTATGCTTTGGGGTTGGATCATAGAAGTGGCTTATACTACAACAAAGTGCTTATCCTTGGAAATCGGCTTGGTCTCCCTGATGTCGACCTTCTCTCCCACGACCTTGGTGTTACCAAGGTCGTGCGCCTTAAAACGTTTAGACCTCTTGATGAACTTCTCGTACTTAGGATGCTTCTCGAAACGTTCTACGAGCACCACCACAGTATCCTTCATCTTGGTGGAGACGACGGTACCTCTGAGAACCTTTGCTTTTGTTGTGTTTGTTTTATTCATACTACTTGTTGAGTTCGGTCATGATGCGGGCCACATCCTTCCTCAGGCCAGCGCCCTCCTTCACATTCCTAGTCTTAGAACCAGCTTCGCCGAAACGGAAGGCGCGTAGCGCTTCCCTCTTCTCATAAAGAGCCTTAACGAGATCCGCTTTTGCCTTGCCTGTGTAAGTTGTTTTTTTCATAAAATTACTTGTAGTGAGCTTGTCGAATCTATCTTGCTACGATCTTAGTCTTCACTGGAAGTTTGGTACCAGCCTTTCTCAAAGCCTCACGGGCCATCACCTCGTCAATCCCATCGACCTCGAAGAGCATACGTCCAGCGAGTACTGGGGCTACGTATCCTGCGAGATCGCCCTTGCCCTTACCAAGCTTCACTTCGGCCGGCTTCTGAGTGTAAGGCATATCTGGGAAAATGCGAATCCAGAGTCTACCAGTCTTGCCGATCGAGCGAGAGAGCACCTTACGAGCAGATTCGATCTGGTTCGACTTGATACGTGCAGGCGCCATAGCCTTGAGGCCGAAGGAGCCGAAGGCCACAGTGATGCCGCGAGAAGCCACACCCACCTTGAGGGGATTCTTCCTCATGGTGTGCCATTTCCTGTATTTAACTTTCTTGGGGAAAAACATGGTATTAAAAATTAGTTGGCATTCTTATCTCCTTCGAAAATATCGCCCTTATAGATCCAGACCTTCACACCCACAGCCCCGAGAGTGAGACGAGCAGTAGTAGAAGCGTAGTCCACATCTGCTCGGAAGGTCTGTAGTGGGATACGTCCCCTCTTGATGGTCTCGGTGCGGGCCATGCCGCTGGTGATCATACCAGAGAGAACGATCTTCACTCCGAGGACATCACGGTTGGCCATCACCTTCTCGACAGTCATCTTCATCACACGGCGGAAGCTCATACGCTTCTCAAGTCCCTCGACCACCATCTGAGCGACGATAGCGGCGTTGGCCTCAGCGTTCTTCACTTCCTTGATATCGAGCTTCAAGTCCACCTTGGCATCCAAGAGGTTGTGCTTAGCGAGGAGCTTCTTGACCTCGTTTCTAAGGGCCTCTGCTCCATCACCTTGGCGACCAATGATCATACCTGGGCGAGAAGTAGAAAGGATGACACGCATCTGTTTCTCACTTCTTTCGATTTCAATATCGGCAACGAAGAAGCCTTTGAGTTTCTTTTCCAAATACTCACGAACGAGCACGTCTCCCTTGAGTGATGCCTGATACTTACCCTTAGGCGAGAACCAGCGACTCTTCCAATCACGGAGAGTGCCAAGCCTGTGTGCATACGGATGGACTGTGTGTGTCATATTATTTTGCGGTAGCTTCAGCCTTAGTTCTCTTAACCTTCTTTGGCTTACCCTCAGCAAGGACAACCTTCACATGGCTAGTACGCTTTCTGAGTGGGTTAGCCATACCACGGCTACGAGGTTGTCTGCGGTAGAGGATAGCCCCTGCATCGACTCTCATCTCCTTCACAATAAGGTTCTCGGTAGGAATCGAGAGGTTCTTGGCATTGGCAAGAGCGGAAGCCACAAGTTTCTGAAGAGGCAAAGCGGCACGCTTGGGTACAAAGGAGAGAAGGGTGAGAGCCTCAGCCACAGACTTGCCACGTACAGTGTCAGCCACCACGCGAACCTTGCGGGGAGACTGACGGTAGTTATTCATTTCTGCTTTAGCTTCTTGCATATTTTTACTTCTTAGCAGCCTCAGAACCCTTAGCCGCCTTAGCGGCAGCGATCTCGCCCTCCTTCTGCTTGGTCTCAAGCTCCTTCTGCATCTTGCCTCCGTGACGGATAAACTTCCTAGTTAACGAAAATTCACCGAGGCGGTGTCCAACCATGTCCTCGGTGACGAAAACCTCTATATGATCTCGGCCGTTGTGTACGCCGAAGGTGAAACCGACCATTTCAGGTGCAATTTGGCAGGCTCTGGACCAAGTCTTAATAACGCCGGTGTTCCCTGGCTTCTTGCCCTCGATCTTCTTCAAGACTCGAGGATCGACATATGGACCTTTGATGGATGAACGTGTCATTTAGTGTTGTCGCGAAAACAAAAAGCGTGAGAACGCTTGTGCGGAATATAGTATATAAATCAAGGGGTGAAGTCAAATCGACCCATAGAAATATAGCAAAATCCCCTCTTTCGAGGGGATTTTGCAGGCTTTGAAGTATTATCTAGCGAATACTTGGGAACTAGCCGTTGTTCCTACCACTCATCTCACCACGCAATCTCTCGATGTAACGAGAAGCTGCTTCCTGACCACCAAGGCCGAAAGAAAGGCCGAGGGCCAAAGAGATAGCAATAACGAGACCGGTAAAGAGTGTCTGACTGAAGGCAGTAGCGATACCGAGCTGAGAGAGAGCTACGAGGATAGCGAAGATCCAAACAGCCCACTTAGCCACAGCTGCAGCGAAGTGTGCTGAGTGTACGCCAGCGGTCTTGGCAGCCGTAAGGACTACACGACCAGCGACATCACCCACTACACCTCCCACAAGGAGGACTAGAGCTGCTGCGATTACTCGAGGCAAGTAGCCGAGAACAATCTCCTGAAGGAACAAATTGACCTGGGGAAGACCCAAGACGTCAAAGGCTGCTACGAGGAAGACTACCACTACAAACCACTTAACCAAGGCTCCTAGGAAAGCACCGGAGTCGAGATCAACGCCACCACGGCGAAGGAAGTTCTCGAGACCAGCACGACGAAGCGCTTCATCAACCTTGAGAGACCTAAGGACTTGCCAGACTGCACGACCCAAGAGTGCTCCGATGAGCCAACCAAGGACTAGGATCACGAGTGCAATTACCAGATTCGGAACGAAGTTGATCACGCCTACCCAGAGGTTCTGGAAGGAGAGAGTCAAAACTTCACTCCATGTGTTCAATAACATATTCTTAACTGTAAATATTCAACTATTAATTACCTCTAAAAGGGGTATGCATTAATTATACAACCAAAACTAGCCCTATTCTAGGCGCTGTGGATAACCTGTTTGATAGAAGAGGTAAGAAGTCCCTTATCCATGGAGTTCTTGGGAAGGCCAAGCTTATTGAGAATCTTCTCATGCTGGGACTCAAGGATGTCACGGATGAGCTTGTCGTAGATACCTAGGCGGTACTGGAAGTCGTGGGTTTCAAAGACGGCATAGCGAAGTTCCTTGCCTAACTCAGCTTCTATGAAGGATATGACTGAGAGGAGCTTGCCCTGCTTGATATGGTCCCCTACTACGAGGATATCCACCCTAGAGTCTGGATTATGGAGGAAAACGCCAGCAATGAGGACCAGCTTCACGTTGCCGGTTGAAGAAATCTTTTTCACAATCTCTTTCTCCGATAGCGGGCTGGCATCTACTAAGAAGTTGCCAATGGCAGTGAGGTAGCTGTACGAACGATCAAGTACGTAACCCTTGACGCCCTTCTTGACGAGGCCCGCCTTAAGGAGGTTGGCCAACTCACGCCTAGCGGCGGAGGAGCTAATCTTGGCGCGCTTGGAGACCTCAGCGGCTGTGAAGATAACTCCAGGGTTAAAGATGAAAAGGCGCATGATCTTGACCTTCCCCTCTCCCCCAAATATAAGTGCTACCGATTGTGACATGTCCGTATTGTACACCAAGCAAAAAGCGCCTCAAGGGCGCTCTTTGCAAATGTGACTAACTGAGAGATTACTTCAATGTAACCTTTCCACCAGCTTCCTCAACTGCCTTCTTGAGAGCTTCTGCATCTTCCTTCTTCATATCTGCTTTGAGCATAGAAGGAGCGGCGTCAACGAGGTCCTTAGCTTCCTTGAGACCAAGGGCGAGAACTTCCTTAACCACCTTGATAACGGCAATCTTGTTGGCACCAGCGTCGGTGAGCTCAACATTGGCTGTCGACTTCTCATCAGCTGCTGGACCAGCCGCTGCGGCAGGACCTGCAGCAACTGCGGTAGCAGAAACACCGAACTTCTCTTCGAACGCTTTCACAAGTGCATTGAGTTCAAGGACAGTCATGCCCTCAACTTCTGCAATAATTTTTTCTGTTTTTTCCATTTTAGTAATTAATTAGGCTTTCTTCTTTGCAATTTCGTTGAGCGCAATTGCGAAACGCTGAATCGGAGAATTAAGGACGTTCGCAAGCATGCCGTGAAGAACAGGAACCGTAGGAATCGTAGCGATCCCCTCGATCTCCTCCTTGGACATGTATCTACCTTCGAAGACTCCACCGAGGATCCGTAGATTCTCAGGGAATTTCTTGACGAAAGCGTAGACTTCTCTTGCTGGAGCAATGAGGTCTTCACCCCAAGCGATAGCAAGCTCTCCATCGAGTGATGGCTTCTCGCCGGCGTAACTCTGGGTGTCGAGCGCTCTTTCTGTGAGAGTCTTCTTCGCTACAGAGTAGGAAACGCCTTCTTTCTTGAGCTGGCTTCTCATACCAGTAGTGTTACCTACGGTGAGGCCCTTGAAGTTCACGAAGACAAGCGACTGGGCGGCCTTGAAGGCGCCTGTGAGCTTCTCTACCACTTCTCCTTTCTTGGCTTTATTGATGGCCATTGGTTTTAATTGGTTTTTTTAGACAAATAAAATCGACCTGATAAGGCCGTAGAGGTTGGATCTCGACCGGCAATTAAGGGTATCCCCTCCGGTTGTCTTAGACCTTATTGCTCACCACTTTACGGAAATTGGACAATAAGTCAAACTGAGCTAAGATGCCCATATGGGTTGCATTGACCCATGGGTTACAACGATCCTTAGTGCAAGGTGCACGGTTGCTTCTCCACCTGGAGACTAAATCCCTATGGGTTGGTAAGCGCATAGACAGACGATTGAAAATCATCAAGCGCAGGGGTGTCCAAAGTGGGCACCCCTTTTATATACACAAATCAAAAACCCCGCAAATGCGGGGCTTTTGATTATTTTCTCTTTCCAACCTTTCTTCGAGAGACGATGAACTTGTTGGAATACTTCTTGGAGCGTCTGGACTTCTGGCCCTTGCCTGTTGGCTTGCCGTAGACCGAGATAGCGCGGCGGCGACCTCTACCCTGTCGGCCTTCACCTCCTCCGTGTGGGTGATCCACTGGGTTCTGAGCAGTACCACGGACAGTAGGGCGAATACCGAGCCATCTGGAGCGTCCTGCCTTACCGAGATTCACCAGTCTGTTTTCGTTGTTGGAAACTTCACCGATAGAGGCCCAAGCGTTCGCAGGAACCTTGCGCACTTCAGTTGAAGGAAGCTTGATGTCTACATAACCACCGTCCTTGGCGAGGATCTCGGCGTAGTCACCAGAAGAGCGAGCGACCTTGGCACCACCCTTGTGCTTGAGCTCTACGTTGTAGACGAAGGTGCCGACGAGCATGTTGCCTAGAGGCATACGGTTGCCGGGAGTAGGGTTGGCCTTCTCAGAGACAATATAGGTGTCACCAATCTTCGCGGTGTTGTGGAGGAGCACGTAGCGCTTCTCACCGTCTGCGTACTGTGCGATACCGATGAAGCCAGAGCGGTTTGGATCGTATTCTACGGTCTTAATAGTGAAAGGAATATC
>JBBUES010000061.1:0-1306 GCA_038056785.1 Patescibacteria group bacterium
CCGTCTACCAATTCTTATTCCAGACACGGGTACTCGTAAATCAAACATACGGTATAATGAGGAGCGGCACAAGGTTAGGTGAGTGCAATGCTTATTTAACCGTAATGCGGCCTAGGTGGTTTATACTACCTAGCTAGTCCCAAGCCTAGAAAAAGTTGGGTTAACACGACTTTGAAACGCAGAGGGAAAAGTAGGAAAGTGGAAGTCTTGACAGGACGGGTATTGGCTGACTCTGGGATTTTACTCAGAGCAGTTCAAGAGGTTCAACTCCTCGCCACTTTCTTACTACCTACACGAGTAAACAACTAACAAGGAGGTGTAAGTGGCTGTCTTTACGCATCAGGGAATGGGAACCTACTCACGTCTGCTTCAGGACGCTCGGGTAAATAAGAAGCTCATCGGACCCCAGCACCACCTTCACAACCGCCAGCTGAAGAAGTGGGCGGCCAAGGAGAAAAACCGCGCCCAGCTCGCCAAGGCCCGTGAAGCCAAGGTCCACAAGGCCCAAGCTACCAAGGCCAAGAAGTCCATTCAGGGCGCGCTGGAGAAGATTAAGAACAAGCAAGTCGCCGTAACCGAACAAGACCGGCTGCTCGAACGCTACAACCAGCTCAACCGCGAGAAGCTGGCGGCGTCGTACAAGGTGGAGGAGCGTGGTCTGGTAGCGAAGAGTGCAGGCAATGGGCTGTAACTACCACACCTTGGCGCCAACGAAGAAGTACGTAGCTTCCAAACCAGCCGCCAAGGTTACCAAGGTGGCGCTGCTGCTCAAGGACGACGCTTCACCCTACCTAACCACCGCCCAAAGAACCGTTTTGTTGGGCGAGGTAGAAAAGGAATACACCAGAGCCAAGGAAGAACAACGTATCGCCGCAATTCCAAAGCTCAGCCTAGCCCACGTGTCGGCCCAATTTCAAGAGGGCAAGCTGACGTTCAAGGAGCTTTTGCAGGGCCTCAAGGAAGGTTGGGTGGTGAAGTGATTACCGCTAAGGAAGCCGTACAGTTGTCGGAAGAAGCGACGGAAGAGGAGATGGAAGGAACATTGGCGGGGTACTTCGTCTCAAACGACGCTAAGAGGATATGTCGTGAACTTGAAGTACGAATCGAACTGAAAATCACACGAGCTGCACTAGAGGGACAGCGAGAAGCCTACGTGGATGGAATTTGGTATGATGCTTATAAGAAGGATTACGAACGCATCTTCGATTTTTATAGGCATCAGGGCTTCAAGGTCGAAGTGGATAACTGGAATGGTGGAACCCTGCCACCTACTACGTCACTTGGTAGGAGGACAAAATGATTACCG
>JBBUES010000062.1:0-2256 GCA_038056785.1 Patescibacteria group bacterium
TATTTAAGCTTCTTTCTGATCGTTTTGGTGGTGCGAAGCTTGTAGCGGACCCATGACGGCATCGCTTGTATAAAGGTTTTCCAGCCAAGTGGGAAGGTCTGCAGGTGCTGGTAGAGCAGGCGTTCGAATTTCAGGAATGGCTTCTCGTAGAAGGCGATGAACTGCACATCTTGGATAGTAATCCTCTCACTCTCAAGGCACCACGCAATTGCTTCGTTGGGAAACGATGCATCATGCTTTTTCCTGGTGAAGCGCTCTTCCTGGGCAGCGGCGACCACTCGGCCATTCTTGATGAGTGTGGCTGAAGAGTCGTGGTAGTAGCAGCTGATGCCTAATACGTAGGTGTTTTTTGTCATTGGTTTTTCCGGCCGAACATGATCCAGTAACCGCCTTCTTTGTGAGTGCTCCAGACCCAAATCATCTGTTTCCAGAATCGGACAAAGAAATTTGGATAGCTTTCACCAACTCTATTCCAGACACCGGCGATGTTGACCTCGCTTTCGTTAAAGAGAGTGAGAGAGGGAATCGAGTCGTAATAGGTGATGCCATTGTCCTTAAACCAGCGGAGCACTTCGCCAACGGTGTGTGTCGATTCGCGCGGGTGGAGGTATTGATCGTTCCACCAACCTCGCATCTTTTCCTTATCGGTTGTTTCGCCGATCTGCATCCGGATGAACCAGTCTTTGACTCGATCATTGTTCTTGAAGACGGTTTTGGCTAGGAAGATACGGATCTTGAGCAGCGATCTTCCCGGCTTGTTGTAGAGGCCGATAGCAATATATCCGTTGGGTTTGACGAGATGCAATATATTTTGGAAGCCTCGATATGGATCGGTAGTATGGTGGAGGACGCCAGTCGAGAGGAGATAATCGAATTTCTCGCTGACTGATTGGACTTGCGCAAGGTCGAGGATATCAACCTTGCGTAGCGTGAGGGTATCGAGCTTGAGCTTTTCCTTGAGCCCAATCGCTTTCTTGAGAGATGAGTCGGAGAAGTCAACGCCCCAGACCTTTTTCCTTCGGAGTGAGAGATAGGCCGAGAGCATGCCTGTGCCGGTGCCGATATCGATGATGGAAGCATCGGCTGGAATGCTGCGGTCTAGAATCTTTGAAAATGGCTGGGCATACGGCTCCAGATCTTCTTTAGAATTGAAACGTTCCAACTCATAGTCGGGGAAAGGTGTTTCGTTGTAGAACTTCTGGACGATATCTTGTTTGATGTTTGTTTCTGTCATGATCCTAGAATTGGCGGTAATAGTCAGATTTTATAAACGAGGTTTCAGCTTTATCCCAGTAGGTAGAGGTATGTGGCTCAAGTTTCATCTTCATGAACTCCTTTCCACAAAGCTTGCCTATGATGGAGACCGGCCCGATGCCTACGATATAGGTTGTGCCGGCGAGAAGTGTATTTATGATCAGGCGAAAAGCTTCCCCGACTAGCGACAGGAGCCTCTTGATGCCTTTGAAAATCTGGAGGGCCAGGATCATATCTATAGAGTGACAGGTGGGGTAATGATAACCTTTGCTCACACTATTATCAAAGGGTAAAATAAGCGGTAGTCAATGCATTTTCATGTCAGCTTTGAGGACCCAGAGGTGAGGAATTTCATCTTGCCTTATATAGGATCTCTAGAGAGGTGGCCCATGCTCTTATGTTATAATAATGTCATTATGAGGAAATATTTGAGCCTTATCGTGTACGGTGGACTTTTTGCCGTTCCCTTTGTGCCCTTTCTCGTTTCGAGTTCGCTTTTCTTTCCTTTCATTACCACCAAGGTCTTTGCTTGGAGAGTGATTGTGGAAGTGGTCTTTGCCGCTTGGGTGCTGCTCGCCTTGGTGGATCCTGAGGCTCGGCCTAAGAAGTCTCCGGTCCTCTATGCCATTGGTGCCTTCCTCTTGCTCATTGGTTTGGCTGACCTCCTTGGCGTGGCACCGCTCAAGAGCTTCTGGAGCAACTTCGAGCGCATGGAGGGCTACATCTCTCTCCTTCACCTTGGCGCCTTCTTCCTTGTCATCAGCTCCTTCTTCCGTGAACAGAATTGGAGACAGTGGTGGAATACCACCTTGGCAGCCTCCTTTGTCATGGTTGGCTACTCGGTCTTCCAGCTTCTGGGTGTCTTCACTATCAACCAAGGTGGGGTGCGAGTAGACGGGACATTCGGCAACGCTATCTACTTGGCGGTTTATATGTTGTTCAACATTTTCATTGCACTACTTATGATGTTGAGAGAGTGGAAGCATACTTCGAAGCGTTGGG
>JBBUES010000063.1:0-2005 GCA_038056785.1 Patescibacteria group bacterium
ATTTAATTGTAGCACCATCTTGGCTAGCAGAGACCACTTGCATGATGCGGTCCTTGACCTCTTCTGGGTTACCGATCTTTTTGAAAGTGAATTCTCGCTCTGAGCCGGCGGTCTGTACGTAGATGTCGCCGTAACCTACGAAAGTTTCGATAAGACCGTGGGTGTGGGCAGAGACATCTTGCACACGGTAGACGTGGAGCTCTGAGACCTTGCGACTGAAGAAGGCTCGCTGCTCGTTCTCGATAATACGATGGTTGGTGACGATCACGGTGTTGAGACTGTAGAGCGTGAGGAAGTAGAAGAGTAATACCCAGAGGAAGAGGTAGAAGAGAGAGAGGATGAACCAGAAGAGTGGGGACAGGGTGTTGAGGTCGAAGTCTATGCTTGGTGGCAGGAAGACCCAGATGGCTAGTGGTAGGACGGCCAGTAAACCGAGGAAGCTGAGAGGGAAGAGGACAGTGAACTTGTGTCGACGTAGGAGGAGCACCACATTTTCACCCACTTCCTGACCTTGGAAGTGGCCTTCAGAATAATTAAAGATGTTGAGCAGGCGCCTGATCATAAGCTGATGTTGTTAAGATCAAGTCTGGCAAACAAAATAATGCTCCAAGTGAAGAGTGAGATCGCTCCGACGAGGAAGAGTACAGCCAACTTCTTGGGGAGTACTCCGATGCCAAAGCGGATCAGATGGTAGAGGATGGTGAAGGATGTGATCCAGAACCCTACGAAGAGGGCGCCGACTACAACTCCTACGATAGTCTCGGTGGGAATCATGAATATATGGTAGCACGGGCTTTTCTATTCGGGTCCACCCGCTAGGGATCGAACCTAGGACCACTCCGGTATAAGCGGAGCGCTCTACCAACTGAGCTACGGGTGGGTGGAACTAATATAACAAAAAGAAGCTCGGCTTCCTAAGCGAATCTTCTCTTCCCCTGCTTGATGCCCAAGAGCCTTTTCAAGGTTCTCCTCATACTAAAGAGGTGGAAGTGGAAATACGGTGAGAGCCAGTCGATTGAGGCGGTGAAGATGGCCCCGCCGGTAAAGAAGGTGGTCTTCTGGATCAGCTTGGAAGAGATGCCTATGGCGAAGAGTTTGTCAGCATAGTAGGGGATGAAGCCGACATTGGTGAGGCTGGGGGATTGTCCCGCCAGTTCTCTCCAGTATTGCTCGAGGATCGTAAGAGGGCAGTTGCCGTAGTAGGACCACAAGACTACGATGCTGATGAGTGCCCCTGCTTCCCAAGGTCGGAAGCGACGATAGCGGAAGCTAATAAGGAGACCGATGATGACGGCTACAATAATGACGAAGTGGACCACCGCAGTAGTATCGGCAAAGAAATCATAATTCATGTCTAATAATGCTATCATAGAATTTTATCCAAAATGGATTTTGTGATCTGTGGAGGCGGGGGTGTTCGTACTGTTGACTTTGTAAAGATTGTGTTTTATTCTTGGATAAGAAATTAAACCACTCGTTGTTTCCCACAGAGGAGTGTCAGATGAAGGTCAGAGTCTTGCTTGTCGTTTCGATGCTCGTGTTCCTCGTGGTGCCAGCGCTTGCCCAACAGCCAGCGCCGCCGGCTGCCTCGGAGGAGACGGTTGTTGTCAGGAAGAGCGATCTCACTGCTGAGCAGGTCGCCAAGCTTCAACAGCAGCAGGTCAAGGAAACCCTCGGTGCTTACCGCGAGTACGCAGAGATGGGGCGTGGTGTTGGCCTTGCAGTTGGCGAGTCGTTGAAGGCCGTCAAGGACGTCGCAGTCGACTTGTCGCAGACTGACGTCGGCAAGGTCACGATGTTCCTCATCGCCTGGAAGGTGATGGCGAAGGACGTGATCGGCATGGGGGACATGCTGTTCGGCTACATTGTCGGCATCCCACTTCTCTTCGTTGGTGGCTTGGTGTGGCTCTGGTCATACAACCGCCAGTGTGTTCCACGCCGAGTGCTCGTCGAGAAGACGAAGGAAGGCAACCAGAAGTGGGAAGTGTTTGTGCCCAATCAACTC
>JBBUES010000064.1:0-2449 GCA_038056785.1 Patescibacteria group bacterium
TCGTACGGATTTCCTCACTTACCATGGTAAGCACTATGTCGCCTCGAAGACTATTGTGGCTATCTCGGGAGACGTCACTGAGAAGGCGGTCATGACAGAAGTTAAGAAAATTTTCGGTGCCTTACCGAAAGCTCCCAAGAAGCAAGCAGAACGTCTCAAAGAAAGGCAAAAGATCCCAGGCTTCGTGCTTGAGAAGCGCCAGTCGGATCAGACACACATGGTTCTCGCTCTAAGGGGTTATAAGGTGAAAGATAAAATGGTTCCAGCCGCCTCAATGCTCATGGGCATTCTGGGATCCGGCATGTCCTCTAGACTCTTCCAGCGCTTGCGTGAAGAGATGGGTGCTTGTTATTACGTCTCTGCTTCGCACAGTGCTTCTACAGATCGAGGTTTAGCTTCTATCGCTGTCGGCATCGAGCAGAAGCGAGCGGTGGAGGTGGTCAAGGCACTCGTCGCTGAATGCAAGAGGCTCACTTACGAGAAGGTGAGCGAACAGGAGTTGCAGAAGGTCAAGGATTACAAGGTCAGCCATCTCTACATGGGTCTCGAGACCACTGACGCCTTGGCTGGTTACTATATCTCGAGTGAGGTCACGCATGGTTCGATCAGGAAGCCAGAGGAACGTGAGAAAGAATTGAGGGCGGTCACAGCAGAGGCGATAATGAAGGTGGCCCAAGACCTCTTTAAGGACGACAAACTTAACCTCGCAGTGGTGGGGCCCTTAGCGGACCAGAAGGGGGTCAAAAAGGCTCTGACCTTCAAATAATGCTAAAATAATTCTATGACAGAAAGACCCCAAAGATTAACTATTACAACAGGAAGTTGGGTGAGGTTGGCGGCGATTGTGGCGCTTTCGTACGCCTTCTTCCGAGTACACCAGTTCCTCCTCGGAGTGGTGGTCTCGGTCGTGCTCGCTTCCGCTATTGAGCCAGTTATCCTCTGGGCACGTAGGCAGAGCATCCCTCGCTTGCCGACCGTGATAGCGGTCTACTTCCTCACCGCACTCTGCCTCTCAGGCTTCTTCTACTTTCTCCTTTTGCCACTTATCGGAGAGGTGGCTGGCTTTGTGAAAA
This sequence comes from Patescibacteria group bacterium, assembly GCA_038056785.1. GTDB lineage: Bacteria > Patescibacteriota > Minisyncoccia > Phycocordibacterales > Zambryskibacteraceae > UBA5004. The sequence continues at coordinate 1,074 of JBBUES010000064.1, forward strand.
CGCTCACTATCTATACCAACTCTATAGAGAGTGACAGCATTCTCTCGGGTATGTTTGAAACTCAAAATGTTTTCTCTGGCATAGACACACCAGCGATCATCGGTGATGTGAGTTCTTATCTCAACGACTTCTCCTCCTTCCTCTCGAGAGGGGTATTCAACAGTCTCTCCTTGGTTTCTGGAGGAGTGTTGAGCTTTATTCTCATCATTGTGCTCTCGTTTTATCTCGCAGTGCAGGACGACGGTATTGCCAAGTTCCTCAAGACCATCACTCCTGTCCAGCATGAGTCATACGTCACCAACCTCTGGCATCGCTCCAACTTGAAGATCGGCCGCTGGATGCAGGGACAGATTCTCCTAGGGCTTCTTGTGGGCGTACTTGTTTATGCAGGACTTCTGATCATTGGGGTGCCACACGCTCTCCTCTTGGCCGTGCTCGCTGGGGTGCTTGAACTTATCCCACTTTTCGGTCCAGTTATTGCTGCTATCCCAGCGGTTTTTGTGGCCTATGCCTCACTCGATGCTACTACAGCCATCATTGTGGCTGGGCTTTACTTGGTGATCCAGCAGTTTGAGAACCATCTTATCTACCCTATGGTGGTGAAGAAGGTGGTGGGAGTGCCACCCATGATCTCGATCATCGCCCTTGTGATTGGCGGACAGCTCGGGGGCTTCCTTGGATTGATTGTGGCAGTCCCTGTTGCAGCGGTCATTATGGAGTTTATCGCAGATTGGGAAGAGAAGAAGGCCGCCAAACTTGCTGAAGTACAATAAAATGGCTGAAAAGAAAGCATTTTATATCACCACCACCCTCCCGTATGTAAACGCGGAGCCGCACATCGGGTTTGCCCTCGAGATTATTCAAGCTGATGTTTTGGCTCGATACTGGAGAGAAAAATATGGCAAGGAGAACGTGTTTTTCAACACTGGTTCGGATGAACATGGGCAGAAAATCTTTGAGGCCGCACAAATGGCTGGTCAGGATACTAAAGAATATGTGGATCACTATGCGGAGACATTTGAGAAGCTCAAGGGTGCACTTGACCTTTCCTACGACGCCTTCATCCGCACATCGAGCCCTGAGCATGTGAGGGCAGCACAAGAAATTTGGAATCGTTGCAAGGCTAAAGGAGATATTTATGAAAAAGAGTTTGAAGGACTTTATTGTGTCGGGTGCGAACGTTACCTCACAGAGAGAGATATGGTGGATGGGAAGTGTTTAATCCATCAGACTGAGCCCAAGCTTCTCAAAGAGAAGAATTGGTTTTTCAAGTTTAGTAACTACGAGAAAGCACTCCTAGAATATTTGAGTAATAGAGAGGTCATAATCCCTGACTGGAGAAGGGAAGAGGCCATTAACTTTGTCAAAGAAGGATT
>JBBUES010000065.1:0-6049 GCA_038056785.1 Patescibacteria group bacterium
TGGTTCTTGGAACACAAGTTGTCAGGCAAATAAAGCATGAATAAGAGTGATGAGTTAAAGAAGATCCACGCCGATGTGGTGGCCTTGAAGGATTCGCCACTTTACTCATATCGCATTGAGAACAAATACCTCCCGGTCATTGGAGAGGGAAGTATCGATGCCCAGATTATGTTCGTGGGGGAAGCGCCGGGGAGAAATGAGGCAGAAACTGGGCGCCCCTTCTGTGGACGCTCGGGGAAGGTGCTGGACTCGCTTCTGGCATCAATCAATCTCAAGAGAGAGGAGGTTTATATCACCAGCATCATCAAAGATCGTCCGCAGAAGAATCGTGATCCCTTGCCCGAGGAGATTGCGCTCTATGCACCCTTCCTCGACCGACAGATTGAGATCATTAAACCTAAGGCGGTGGTCACCCTAGGCCGCTTCGCCATGGAGTACGTGATGCGTCGCTACGGCCTTGAGTCTGAGCTCGCACCTATCTCTGCCCTCCATGGCCAGACCTTCCAAACTTCTAACTTCAAACTTATTCCCCTCTACCACCCCGCTGCCGCTATTTGTAATCAGAAGTTGAAGTAGTGTTTAGAAGAGGACTTTCAAGTTTTGAAGAGTGTGTTATAGTTATTAAGGACACAAGGGAGCCCTTTATGAACCCTCCGCTTTCAGCCGTTGACTCAATGGTTGTTTCTGATCGCGAATTTCTGATGATCGCAAGACGTCAGAAATGGCGTCGTCGGTGGTATAGGTTCTGTAGGTTTCTGTTCTCTCAGGCGGCCGTATAGGCCGCCTTCGTTTTTATGCTATATTCATTTCAATGCAATCGGCTGAAATTCGTGAGAAATTCTTAAAGTTTTTCGAAGAGAAGGGGCACAAGATCGTGCCTTCGTCTTCGCTTGTGCCTGAGGGGGATTCCTCAGTCCTCTTTACTACTGCGGGCATGCAACAGTTCAAGCCCTACTACATCGGTGCCAAGGATCCGATGGCCGACTTCGGCACCAAGAACACCGTCTCTGTTCAGAAGAGCATACGCACCTCAGACATCGAAGAGGTGGGGGATGAGAGGCATCTCACTTTCTTCGAAATGCTTGGGAACTTCTCCTTCGGTGGCTATTGGAAGAAGGAAGCTATTGCCTATGCTCACGAGTTTGTGACCAAGGAAATGGGGCTGACTATTGATTACGTGACAGTCTTTGAAGGCGAGATTGGAGTGCCCGAGGATACGGAATCCGCAGAGATTTGGCGTTCGATTGATCCGAATATCGTGATCAAAAAATTCGGCCGAGCTGACAACTTCTGGGGTCCAACTGGAGAAGAGGGACCTTGTGGCCCGACTACTGAAATCTATGTAAAAGGGATAGAGATCTGGAACATAGTCTTCAACGAGTTCTATCAGTCCAAAGATAAAACTCTCAGACCTTTAGAAACTAAAGGTATTGATACAGGTATGGGCCTAGAGCGATTGGCGATGGTCTCACAGAATGTTCCGGACGTTTTCCAGACAGATATTTATCCAACTCATCCACAGACCAGAGAAGGGAGAATTGTGGCAGATCACCTTCGAGCTATTAATGCTTTGATTGAAGAAGGTTTGACTCCTTCGAATAAGGATCAGGGTTATATTCTAAGGCGCCTGATTAGACGTGTGCTGGTCTTGGAGCGAAAATACAAAATTACTGCAGAAACTGATTCCATTGTCTTCAAAGAAGAAGCTCTAAAGTTCAATGTTGCTCTCGACGCCGGGCAAAAGAGATTGGAAGCTGGAGATGATCCGTTTGTTCTATATACCTCGTATGGTTTCCCCCTTGAGCTGGTTAAGGAATTGGGGATCGAGGTGGATGAGAAGGATTTCCAAGAAAAGTTTCAAAAACATCAAGAAGTTTCTAAAGCTGGTTCTGAGCAGAAGTTCAAGGGAGGGCTGGCGGGACACTCTGAGATGGAAGTGAAGTATCATACTGCCACCCACTTACTCCACCAAGCTCTCCATGATGTGCTCGGGGACGAAGTGGGGCAGAAGGGCTCCAATATCACGCCTGAGAGACTGCGTTTCGACTTCTCCTTCCCTCGCAAACTGACAGATGAAGAGAAACAAAAGGTGGAGGGGATCGTGAACGAGAAGATTACACAGGCCTTGCCTGTGAATAAGGCTGTCATGCCAAAGGATGAAGCAGAGAAAACTGGGGCCAGACACTTCTTCGGTGAGAAGTACCCGGATGAAGTCTCCGTCTACTATATAGGGGACTCACTCGAGAGTGCGTACTCCAAAGAATTCTGCGGTGGCCCTCATGTCGAGTCCACGGCTGATTTGGCACGTGGACGAGATCCCGAGGGCAACTCGAGGGATACTAAATTTAAGATAACGAAAGAAGAAGCGGGCTCGGCCGGAGTGCGCAGAATTAAAGCCGTGCTTGAATAAAAGAATCGAGGTATAATTTAATCCATGCCAAAAAATATTGATGACGTAATTTTGCCTGAAAGAAGGAGGAGCATCAGAAATATTCCCATCCCAGCTAGTCGTAACAAGATTGAAGGTTTCGATGGTGTGAGGAAACACACCACCGCCTCAAATAAGATTGAATTCGCCGACATGCCCCCAGAGTCTCCTCGAAGAATGCAACCTCCTCGACGTGAGCGTGGTGGTCGTCGGAAGGTTTGGATTGCTTCTGCGGCGGCGCTGCTTGTCGTCGCCTTTGTAATTCTTTCGATGTTCGACAGTGCCACTCTTGCTTATGTGCCCAAATCTTTGCCCCTAACTTTCACTAGCGAGATCTTCTCAGCAGCCAAGACCGGAGAAGGCGAGCTCCTCTACAGTGTCGTCAAACTCTCTGGGGACAAGGGCAAGGGTGTCGCCGCCTCAGGAGAAACGGACGTCAGTCGCAAGGCCTCAGGCATCATCGTGGTTTACAACAACACCACTAGCGAACAAACTCTCATCGAGAACACCCGTTTCGAGAGCACTTCTGGCAAGATCTACCGTATCCAGAAGGGGATTGCTATTCCCAAGAAGGTGGGCACTCAGCCTGGCTCTCTTGAGGTAACCGTCTATGCAGATGTCGCTGGAGAGGCTTATAACTCAGCTTTGACAGACTTCACCGTCCCTGGTTTGAAGGGGACCCCACGCTTCAGTACCCTCTATGCACGCTCTAAGACTGCCATGACTGGCGGGTTTGTTGGTAAGGAGAGGGCCGTGAGTGAGACTGACTTGGTCAAGGCCACTGCTGAACTCAAGACTACTCTCACAGAAGAGTTGTTGGCTAAGGCTGAAGCCGAGGTGCCACCTGACTTCATCCTCTTCCCAGCCCTCTCGACCGTCACCTTTGAGAACTTGCCTCAAACAGCTTCTGGCGATAAGAGTAGTGTCAATGTGAATCTCCGTGGCAATCTCTATGGCATCATGTTCAAGAAGACTGAACTAGCCAAAGAACTCTCGCACAACAAGACTATTCTCCAAGCCAATGAATCCGTGGATATCACCTCGTTTGAAGATTTGAAACTCTCGTTTAGCGGTACTGCTCCGACTGACCTTCTCACTCTTACCAAGATCAACTTTAAGGCTGAGGGCTCGGCTCTCCTCCTTTGGAGGACGGACGAAGTGGCACTCAAGTCTGACCTCTTGGGCAGGACAGAAAAGGACGTGACCTCGATTCTCAAGAACTACCCGACAATTGCCTCAGCAGATGCTATACTCAGACCCTTCTGGAAGCGCTCCTTCCCCCAAGAAGCAGATAAGGTCTCAATCAAAAAATTAAAAGTAGAATAATACTTCAATAAATTCAGTACAAGTAATGGTAGAAAAAAAGGATTTAGAAAGGACGGGCGTAGTTGTGGAGTCACTCCCCAACATCATGTTTAAGGTCAAACTCGACGAGTCAGGGGAGGAAATTCTAACCTATCTCTCGGGCAAGATGCGACTTCATAGGATTAGGGTCTTGATAGGAGATAAGGTCCTTATGGAGCTCGAACCCTACGGAGGGAAGGCCAGAATCATTAAGCGCCTTTGACATTAAACTAGGCTTAGTTTACAATACTATTTCTTATGAAAGTGAAGGCGGCTGTCAAAAAGATATGTGCAAAATGTCAGATAGTCCGCAGAAAGGGCTATGTTTATGTAGTCTGCAAAGCCAACCCGCGCCATAAGCAAAGACAAGGTTAAAATGAGAATATTAGGTATCACACTTCCAGAGGAAAAGCGTATTGAAATCGGCCTAACCACGCTCTATGGTGTGGGCCGCTCTCGCGCACACTCTATCCTCAAGCAAGCTGAGGTGCCATTTGAATTAAAGTGCAAGGACGTCACTATTGATCAGGAAAACAAGATTCGTTCTATCATCGAGACCATGACTCTCGAGGGTGACCTCAAGCGTGAGATTGCTGGTAACGTGAAGCGTCTCAAAGATATCAAGTCTTATCGAGGGGTACGCCATATGAGAAGCTTGCCTGTTCGTGGCCAGCGCACCAAGACCAACTCTCGCACTCGCCGAGGCAACGTGAGGAAGACCATGGGTACTGGCCGTAAGATTGCTGAGAAGAAATAATATTTATGGGTAAGAAAAAAATCACTACAGCAGAAGATACAGAGAAGAAAGCAGAAGGATCTGCTGAAGCTACTGTTGCAGTTGTCAAAGCTCCTAAGGGTCGCCGTTTCGACTCTGGCATTCTGTGCATCGAGTCTACATACAACAACACCAAGCTCACCTTGACTGACCCCAAGGGAGGCACACTTGCTTGGTCTTCCTCTGGTTCTCTCGGCTTCAAGGGCGCCAAGAAGGGTACCCCCTTCGCCGCTGCCAAGGTGGGCGAAACTCTAGCCGACAAGGCTGCCACTATGGGTATCAAGGAAGTGAAGGTGGTGGTGAAGGGTGTGGGTTCTGGCCGTGAGTCAGCTATTCGTGGCTTTATCTCGAAAGGGATCAATCTCACTACTATCCAGGACATGACCCCAGTGCCCCACAATGGTCCCAAGCCCCCTAAGCCTCGTCGCACCTAATTTATATATATGAAAATCGGACCAAAATTTAAAATCGCCCGTCGCCTTGGAGCCCCTATCTTCGAGAAGACTCAGACTGCCAAGTATGCTCAGTCACTGGCCCGCAAGGAGAAGAGCGGTGGCCGCTCCTTCAAGAAGCAGAAGAGTGAGTTCGGCACCTCTCTCATTGAGAAGCAGAAGGCCCGCTTCACCTATGGTCTCTCCGAAAGGCAGTTCAGAGGCTATGTCGACAAGGCTCTACAGAGTGCTACCCCTTCGGCCACTCTCTTCAAACTTCTGGAAACTCGTCTCGACAACATTCTCTTCCGCTCTGGTCTTGCGAAGACTCGCTCTCAAGCTCGCCAAACAGCCAGCCATGGTCACGCCACAGTCGGCGGCAGGAAGGTGGATGTGCCCTCTATCCATCTCTCCGCTGGCTCAGTGGTGGGACTGCGTGAGGGTTCGGCCAAGAGTCCGCTCTTTGCTGAGTCGACAGAGAGGATGAAAACCCTTACGGCACCTGCATGGCTTGAGGTCAATCCGGAGACACGGACGGTGAAGGTGGTGGGTGAGCCGGTGTACGAGGCGAATCAAAACGTCTTTGACCTAGGCGTCGTGATCGAGTTCTACAACAGATAAACTTATTTAATTTTTCAACTTATTTAATTCATTTAACTATTTATGGCTGACTACACAATACACTTGCCTTCAAAGCCTCGCGTTATCTCTGAAGAAGGGAACAGCGGCATCTTTGAAATCGAGGGACTCTACCCAGGCTACGGCCACACTCTCGGCAACAGTTTGCGAAGAATTATTCTCTCCTCACTTCCAGGTGTAGCTATTACGACCGTCAAGATTACCGGTGTCACTCATGAATTCTCAGTGATCGAAGGTGTTAAGGAAGACGTGATCACTATCCTCCTCAACCTGAAGAAGATCCGCATGCGCTTCACTACCGACGAGCCTCAAACACTCTCTCTCAAGATTAAGGGCGAGAAGGTTATTACCGCCAAGGACTTGGAGGTGCCAGGCCAGGTGGAGATCCTTACTCCGGACGAAGTGATTGCTACTATCACCAACAAGAACACC
>JBBUES010000066.1:0-12533 GCA_038056785.1 Patescibacteria group bacterium
CTTCTCTTCGTTGGTGGCTTGGTGTGTCTATGTTAATACAACCGCCAGTGTCTTCCACGCCGAGTGATAGTAGAGAAGACGAAGGAAGGCAACCAGAAGTGGGAAGTGTTTGTGCCCAATCAACTCCCAGGCAAAGAGAGCGAAGGCCTTCGTGAGGGATGGGCAATCGGCCACATCATCGTCGGCGTCTTGTTCTTTATTGCTTGTTCGATCATGATCTTCGGCTGCTGAAGCTGTAGCGTTTCGGTGGGCCCCGCCTTCATAGGTGGGGCCTCTTTCTATTCAAAATGGATTTTGTGATCTGTGGAGGCTAGACGTTCTTGGATAGCAGGATATTTTCTGAAAGTGGGATCTTGTTCGACTAACTTTTGAGCCTCTGCTCTGGCAGCCTCAACCATCTTCAGGTTCTTGATCGCTTCCATAGCAAGATCTGAGATGCCCCATTGCTTAGTGCCAGCAAGTGCTCCTGCACCACGGTTTTGTAAGTCGAACTCAGCTAGCTCGAAGCCATTCTTCGCTGTAGTGAGAGCCTTCATGCGCTCGAAGGTCTTGTCCGTCTTACTCTCGGTGAAGACGAAGCAGTATGGCTGGTGGTTGCCACGCAGCACTCGACCTCGGAGTTGATGGAGTTGAGAGAGACCAAAGCGTTCTGCGCCCTCGATGATAATGAGTGAAGCATTCTCGACACTGACCCCCACCTCGACCACCGAGGTAGAAACAAGGATATCGATCCTGTGGTCCTTGAAGGCTTGCATAGTGGCATCCTTCTCAGCTGGCTTCATCTTCGAATGAATGATTTCGATACGATATTCGGGGAAAACTTTTTCCTTCAGTCTCTTGGCCTCCTCTTTCACCGACTTGGCAAGGACCGCCATCTCCTTGTTGGGATCCGGTTCATCTATTCTTGGGCAGATGACGTAGAGTTGCCTGCCGGCCTTGAGTTCTGTGCGAATCTTTTCATAAGCGTTATTTCTAAGAGCTGGAGCGACCACTTCTGTGATGATGCGCTTCCTGCCCGCTGGCATCTCGTCGAGGAGGGTGAGGTCGAGGTCGCCGTAGAGAGTGAGGGCTAGCGTTCTTGGTATAGGAGTAGCAGTCATTGAGAGAAGGTGTGGAATAACTTCTGACTTATTTACCAGAGCTTGCCTCTGCTTGATGCCGAAACGGTGTTGCTCGTCTACAACCGCCAGTGCTAAGTGCTTGAACTTCACAGACTTCTGGATGAGAGCATGAGTGCCTATGAGTACTGTAATCTCACCGGAGGCTACCCACTTCAAGAGCTGAGTACGAGAGATGTCGGTCCAGCCATCTGGGTTAACTTTCGAAGGGAACTTGCGACAACCACTACCTGTGATGAGAGCGATATTGATAGGTAAGTGCGAGAAGTATTTGATGAAGGATTCGAAGTGTTGCTGGGCAAGGATCTCGGTCGGAGCCATGTATGCCGTTTGCAAAGTGCCAAAACTTTGCAAACGGCCCTGAGACTTGTCGAAGGGCCTAGTGGTAGAGATGGCATAAGCGAGAGTAGCAGCGACAGCGGTCTTGCCTGAGCCCACATCACCCTCGAGGAGTCTCGACATAGGGTAACCCTTCTCGAAGTCGGCGAGCGCTACTTCTATAGCACGCTTCTGCGCGGCGGTGGCAGAGAAGGGGAAGCGCTTCACAAAAACTTCCACATCCTTAAAACTCTTTTCAATAACAAAAGCTGCTTTCTCTTGTGACTCGTGCCTCGACTTTTGTTTTTCTAGTTGGATGAAGAAAATTTCTTCGAAGGCGAAGCGCTTGCGGGCAATGTCCGCATGCTCCTTTTTCTGCGGAGTGTGGAGCCAGACTAGAGCAGTTTTTAAGTTGGGAAGTTTATAAGTTTTTAAAATTGGTTCTGGGATAGGATCAGTGAGCGAATCAAGAAAATCTTTCGTGAGCACCCGCCCTAGGGTGTGATAAATCCAGTTGGAGGTGACACCTCGGCTCTCGGGATAGACTGGGTAGAGGACCAAGTCTTTGCCAGGGGTGAAGAGAGTGGGAGCGGGCTCGATCTTGGGGTTCGAGAAGTAGAGCGAGCCGTCCTTCTTCTGCGAGACCTTACCCTCCACTCTTACTCGCGCACCCTCGGAGAGCATCTTGGCTAGGTAAGCTTGGTGGAACCAGACAATCTTCATCGAGCCACTCTCGTCTTCGATCGTGCCTTCGGCCATCGGGATCTTGGTGCGGAAACCTTTTTTGGTCTTAAGATTTTTAATAGTGCCGAAGATGGTGGCTAGTTGCCCCTTCTCTAGAGAGCTGATAGGCGCCACCTCAGCTGAGTCGCCATAAGAGCGTGGGAAGTAGTAGAGAAGGTCTTCCACAGTGCTTAGCCCCATTTTCTTGAGGGCCTTCTCATGGGCTGGAGTGATTCTGGTGATAGCGGAGATTGAAGTCTTGAGGTCCATGTTACTATTAAGACACACAAATTAATGATTTAACAATGACAAGAGAAAAACAAGTTGATATCGCGGTGTTCTTGCTGAGAGTGGTAGCCGGTTTCGTCTTCATGGAGTATGGCGGGGCAAAACTCTTTGGCTGGTTTGGTAGTGGCATGAGTTTTGGCAGCGCTGGGACTCTAATGCAGGTTGCTGGTGTCCTCGAATTCTTCGGTGGTATTACTATGATGCTGGGGCTCTGGGTTCGCCCTATTGCCTTCGTGCTTGCTGGGGAGATGGCCTTCGCTTACTTCATGGGACATGCTCTGCAGGGTGCTTGGTATGCTCCGATGGTCAACCAAGGCACGGCTTCGGTGCTCTTCTGTTTCATCTTCCTCTTCTTCGCCGCTTTTGGCGCAGGGAAGTGGACGGCAGTGAGGCGGTGGCAGAAGTAAATTCTAGATTGTTTCCAATATTTAATCTTGTCCCAAGATTTCAAAAACTTTTCTTTTGGTAGTTGCACCTGATACCAAACGGACGCTAGAGCGTGAGACACCGAAGTGCTCTGCCAGAAGCTTGGTGATGGACTCGTTTGCCCGGCCTTCTACTGGGCGTTCTTTGACGCTTACTGTATAGCGCTCATCTTCGTCTTGGATGAGCTTCAAGGGTGGGGGAACGACCTTGTCCTCCTTTTGGCCAGTCTTGGCCTTTACGAAAATCTTCATCAATTTAGCTTCGCACAGTGCCATGCTAAAATCTAGCACTATGACTCAAGCCGAAGCGCTCCAAATATTGAAAACCGGCGCCAATGTCTTCCTCACTGGTGAGCCGGGGAGCGGCAAGACTTACACCGTGAACGCTTATGTGAAGTGGCTCCGTGAGCAGGGGATTGAGCCAGCGATCACCGCCTCGACCGGTATCGCCGCTACCCACATCGGTGGCTACACGATCCACTCTTGGAGCGGTATTGGAATCAAGCCACATCTCACTGAGTACGACCTCGACCACATGGCTACCAACGAGCGGCTGGTGAAGCGGGTCGGTGGAGCGCACACGCTCATCATCGACGAAATCTCGATGCTTTCTAGCGATACGCTCACGATGGTAGACCAAGCTTGTCGGGCCTTGCGCCACTCGAGTGAGCCCTTCGGCGGGCTGCAGGTGGTCTGTGTGGGAGACTTCTTCCAACTTCCGCCGGTCGTCTCACGCACACGCAACTGGGGGCGGACCGAAGACCTCTTTGACAGAGAGACGGACACTCGCAAGGCGGATCAGCGTTTCGCCTTCCGCTCGCCGTCTTGGGAGGTGGCGAACTTCATGGTGGCGTATCTCTCGGAGCAACACAGACAAGAGGACCCTACTTTCTTGGCCCTTCTAGGTGCTATACGTCGTGGGGAAGTGGGGGAGGATCACCATGAGATCTTGAAGGAACGTTTCGAAGCGGTCGAGCGCCAAGATGTGCCCAGACTCTTCTCTCACAATGTGGATGTTGATGTTTTGAATCAACGAGAGCTCGATAAGATCGCTATTAATACCAGAGAATTCATCATGACTTCTCGAGGACCGGAGGCGCTAGTCGCTCAACTCAAGAAGGGTTGTCTCTCGCCGGAGAAACTTTTCCTCAAGGTGGGAGCTCGGGTGATGTTCACCAAGAACAACTTCGAAGAAGGGTTTGTAAACGGCACTCTGGGTAAGGTGGTCAGCTTTTCAGAAACTAGTGGTTATCCGGAGGTAATGACAGACAAGAATAAATTTATTGAAGTGGAGCCCGCCGAATGGGCTATAGAGGATAACAACAAGATCTTGGCTTCCGTTTCCCAGATCCCACTGCGCCTCGCATGGGCGATCACCATCCACAAGAGCCAAGGAATGTCCTTGGATGCTGCACAGATGGATCTCTCGCAGACCTTCGAATACGGTCAAGGCTACGTCGCTCTCTCTCGGGTGCGGACCCTCTCGGGCCTCATCCTCAAGGGGCTCAATAGGCGTGCGCTCGAAGTGCACCCCGACATTCAGTCTGTCGACATTGAGTTCAGAGACCTCTCGCTTGCCGCTGAAGAGTCATTTGCCAAGCTCGCCGAGGAAGAGCTGGAGAAGATGCATGAGAACTTCGTGAAAGCTTCTGGTGGTAAGAAGGTTGAGAAGGGCAGTGAGAAAAAGTCTAAGGGTAAGACAAAGTCGGGCGTCTTGGACAAACTCCGTGAGAAGAGCCCCAGCGCTTACAAGAAGTGGAGTGAGGAAGATGATATGGCCTTGAAGATTAGATTCGAAGAAGGCGCCAGCGTCAAAGCCTTGATGAAAGAATTCGGCCGGCAAAAAGGCGGCATTACCGCCAGGCTAGTGAAGCTGGGCTTGATCGAGGATCCGGGGGTTTTAACTTGAAGTTTGTAAGACACCAATATTTATGAGAATATTTCTTGAATAAGCTAGTCTACTAAGAGTTGAATTTATGGTAAAGCATAAAAAAACTAAGAGTTCTAAAGAAAAAAAAGATCTTTCTAGTACCTTTTCTGTGACTTTAGAAAATTTTTTAATAAACCTTGACGGTCTAAAAAAGGCCATCTTTTTCTCAATGGGATTCACTGGTGTTATTCACAAACAAGAGGAAGAGGTTCTTTCTAAATTTATAAAGGAAAAAGGAAAGAATCTGAAAATAAAAGGAGATCTCAAGACTTTTAAACTTGAAATAAAGGATCAATCAAAATATGAAAAGTTGTCTAGTGAAGCAAGGCTTTCAAGGGCTGCAGAGAGGTTGATTCCAAGAAGCATCTTTATTTCATTGGTTAGTGAATTTGATTTACTGGTTTCAGGAATGATGAAGGAAGTGTTGACTAAATACCCAGATGCTATCGGGAAAGATAAAACCTTAACTTTCGGGGAGTTGTCAAAATTCAATTCAATTAAAGATGCTGAAAATTATTTCATTGAAGCGGAGATTGACGACACTTTACGGGGTGACCATCCTGGTCATATTGAGTGGTTTGAAAGAAAATTAGGCATAAAAACCGCCCCAGCTTTAAATAATTTATGGGGTTCCTTTATAGAGTTAACTGAAAGGAGAAATTTATTTGTTCACAATGACGGAATTGTAAATAATCAGTATCTCCGTAATTGCAAAAAGGGAAAAGTTGATTTGAGTGATGGATTGAAAAATGGAGATAGGCTTAGTGTTCCAAAGAGTTATTTTATTTCAGCACACAAATGCCTTTATGAAATTTCAATAAAACTCACCTGGCTTGTTTGGAATAAAATTCATCCAAATGACATTGGAAAAATAGATGGTTTCTTTAATGATCAGATAGGAATGAAACTTATAAAAAAAGAGGAATATGAGCTTGCAGAAAGGCTGTTCTTCTTTCTGTTTGAAAATTCAAATAGTTCAAAGGATCTTAGAAAAAGTATGTTTCTTATAAATCTTGCACTTTCTAAGAAATTAAAAGGAGATACTGTTGGAGTTGTCGAGACATTGTCTAAAAGAGATTGGTCTGCATGTAGTGTTGAATTCCAGCTAGCTCTGGCTCTTTTAAAAAACGATTTTGATAAAGCCCTTGTTCTTATGGAGAGGGTTGGTGCAAAGAGTGAAATAATTGGAAAGGAGAGTTACGAAACAGACCCTATTTTTGATGAGTTGAGAGGGGTGAAAAGGTTTAAAAAAGTTTTCAAAAAGATTTATGGGGAAGATTATGTTTCAAATGAAGAGGATTTACCACCAACTTCTGCCGATTCAAATGCTGGCGAGGTGTAATATGAATCAGTTGATTAATATGATAAATTGACCCTTATTGGAGACGTGTCGGAGTGGTCTAACGTACCTCCTTGCTAAGGAGGCAGGCTTCACGGCCTCGAGAGTTCGAATCTCTCCGTCTCCGCCTTCGCCCGCCATAGCTTTAGCGAAGGAGGGCTTCGGTCGCTAAGCATGGTGGGCTACGGCGGACAAAGTCCGCCAAAATACAATACAATTGACGCATGTATTATATTTACATTCTAAAATGTTCAGACGACAAACCTTATACAGGTTGTACTTCTGATTTGAAGGAAAGAATGGATAGACACCAGAAAGGACAAGTTCCAGCAACAGCTCCAAGATTGCCTGTGGAGTTAATTTCTTATACGGCAATTGCCGACAAATACAAAGCTTTCGAATTCGAAAAGTATTTGAAATCAGGCTCTGGTCGGGCTTTTATCAAGAAACATCTTATTTAGTTATATGAATACAAAAATTTTATTAAGGACGATAAATGATTTGGAAAAACTTGAAACTGATTTGAAAAATAAGGGGTTTAGCACCCAAGTTTCCGAAGAAAAAATGGCGGTGGAGGTCCAGTATTCAGACGTAGAAATCTTCGGAGAAATTATTAAGAGATACCTAAATGCTCCATACAACTACGCCAATGTGAAATTTCCCAATGAGAAATTGAACGTCGTTATATTTCCTGAGAAAGACTTTATTATCAATAATGAAGAAACTGATAAAAATGCGAAAGAATGGGCACTATCTACGGGTTTGCCAAAACCAGAAACTGACTGGACAACTTTCTACTAAACTAGACCCCGACCCGAGTACCTCAAACCGCATATTCGAAAAGTGCTAGAATACCCTTACAATGCCTCGCTGGTGGGGCACTTAACCCGAGATCTCCGCCAATCTAATCAAAATTTATCAGGAAGTTGTACATGCCCATGCTGCAGGTGCCTCGTAGGGGAGTGCCGGCGACGGGTGTGCCTACATCGATCACTTCTTCTCCGGTTTGAGAGAGGACCTTCTGAAACCCGATTGAGCGGATCACCAAGGCTGCAGAACAGTCATAGGTACCGTTCGTTTTAATAATTAGTTTCGTAGGAATGCCGGCCTTGGCGGTAGAGACCTTGGGATAATAGCCACCCTTGGCTCCTATCGTGATGTATTGGAAGCCGTCTCTCACTTCCACGTTTTGCCCCGCTTGGTCCAGACCTAGGCCAGCGTTGTTTCTAGAGTTGCCAACGAGGAGAATACCAATCCCGAGGACTAGTCCTAGAGCAATGATGATGGAGGCGGCTTTGTTCATAGGAGAATTATATATTAAAGAGGGGGTTAATAATCCCGAGCCCAGCTAGCCCACCAAGGAGGGCAAATAGGCCAAGGCCAATCACCACCACACCTGCCGACTTGAAGAAGAGGGGAGCATGTCTCCCGTGGGCAAAGGAAGCTGAGCCGAAGGAGAGCAAGAGGAGCATGGGTAGTGTCCCGAGGGCGAAGGCGAACATGATGAGCATTCCTGAGACGAAGGAGCCACTCCCGAGAGCCGAGACCTGCATGGATTGGGTGAAGCCGCATGGCAAGAAGAAGGTGGCGAAGCCGAGGATGAGAGGGGTGAGAGTCCGGTGCTCCACCTTCCTGAAGAAACGGAATATCCCTGAGGGTAAGGCAATCTTATTTTTGGCGAAGACTCCAACCAAGTTGAGACCAAGCAGTAACATCACTAGGGAAGCCACTAGTCCCAAGATGGCCGTGAGGGTGAAGTTGATGCCGATAGCACCACCGAGAGCTCCCAGGACACCTCCGAGCAGGGCGAAGCTAAGGACTCTGCCTGTGTGGAAGAGTAGGAAGGTCTTGGTGTCACTCACCTTGTCCTCCGAGACCTTGGCCGAGAGGGACAACACCAGACCTCCCACTATAGCGAGACAGCTTGAGACCGAGGCGATGAGACCAATGATGAAGCTTGTGGCCGGTGTCGTCTCGCTTCCGATACCGAGGTTGAGGATCCCAGACTTCTGTAGAGAGAAGAAGAGGGCCAGCAAGAGAAGCCCGATGGGTAATGCTTTCCAGATGACATCGCTCCCACCTTTTTCTATAGCCACTTTTTCAACCGAGAGAGTGTAGCCATGAGAGTGGATGGACTCTGTGAGGACCTGTGCTAGCTTCTCTGCAGACTCCTCGCTACTGGTTTCTACCTCTACAGTCTCTTGCTTTAGATCCACTCGAGCACTTTGGATAGAGTCCTCACTGTTCAAGGTGTCCTCAATGAAGATCTTGCATGAGGGGCAATGGGTGCCAGAAACATGGAAGGTGTAAGTTTTCATATCTATAATTGCTTAGCTTTAATGCGGAGTGAGTTCGAGACTACAGAGACCGAGGACATGGCCATGGCCAGACCGGCGAAGACTGGATTGAGTAACCAGCCAAAGACTGGGTAGAGGGCGCCAGCTGCCAATGGGATACCTACAACGTTGTAGACGAATGCCCAGAACAAGTTCTGTTTGATCCCACGCATAGTGATCTTGGAGAGCTTGATGGCCTTCACCAGCTTCGAGATGTCACCGCCGAGCAAGGTAATGCCTGCTGACTCGATCGCCACGTCTGTACCGGTACCCATGGCGATACCGACATCGGCTTGAGCGAGCGCTGGGGCGTCGTTCACACCATCACCCGCCATGGCGACGATGCGGCCTTGTGATTGCAACTCCTTGATCTTGGTCAATTTGTCTTGGGGTAAGACGTGGGCGACAACGTCGTCGATACCCACTAGTGATCCGATGTACCTCGCTGTCCTCTCATCATCTCCGGTGAGCATTACCACCTTGATGCCTAGCTTGTGAAGGTTAGCCACAGCTTCTTTTGATTCCGCCTTGATCTCATCTGCCACCATGACAAAACCTAAGACCTCCTTTTTTGTCGCCAGGATGACAGGAGTTTTCCCTTGAGCGGTGAACTCCTCAATCTTAGAGGCGTCAAACGCGACGCCGAGATCTTCCATAAGCTTGGTGTTGCCTATAAAGTATTCTGATCCCTCAATTGTCCCCCTTAGCCCCTTGCCTTGAATGCCTTCGAAATGGGAAGTATCAGATATTAGAATATTTTTCTCCTCGGCATAGTTCACGATGGCGTGAGCGATGGGGTGCTCAGACTTCTTCTCCAGTGAAGCTATGATTGAGATCAATTCCTCATCTTTTAAATTAGAAAGATTCTGGATATCAACGAGGGTCGGTTTTCCTTTGGTAATCGTGCCTGTTTTGTCGACCACCACCGTGTTCACCTTGTGGAGCTTCTCTAGAGTCGCTGCATCCTTGATGAGAATCCCTTCCTTGGCACCCTTGCCAACTCCCACAATAATGGCTGTGGGGGTAGCGAGGCCGAGAGCGCAAGGACAAGCGATGACCAGAATGCCGACAAAGGAGACTAGACCGAAGGAGAGAGCTTGAGAGAATCCGAGGTACTGCGAACCAACGATAAGCCATGTGCCGAGAGTGAGGAAGGCAATGACGAGAACGATGGGGACAAAGATAGCTGAGATCTTGTCTGCGAGCGCTTGGATTGGGGCCTTGCTCCCTTCTGCCTCCTCGACCATCTTTATAATCTGAGCGAGCAGGGTTTCTCCTCCCACTTTCGTGGCCTTGAAGGTGAAGGAGCCACTGGTGTTGAGAGTGCCAGAGACAACGCTGTCGCCAACCTTTTTCTGCTCGGGCATTGGTTCTCCTGTCACCATAGACTCGTCAATGAAGGAGGAGCCCTCTGTGATCACGCCGTCGACAGGAATCTTGGCGCCCGGCTTCACAATGATCAGGTCTCCATGCTTGACCTCTCCTATGGGAATCTCCACCTCTTTCCCATCACGCACAACCAAGGCCGTCTTGGCTTGGAGGTTGAGTAGTTTCTCAATAGCATCCCCAGTTTTTATCTTCGAGCGAGCTTCGAGGTACTTGCCGAGAGCGATGAAGGTGATGACTACGATCGTCACGTCGTAGTACTGGTACTCCACGTTTATAAACGGGCGTAAGAGATCTTCAAAGGCGCTGACGGTGAAGCTGTATAGAAAGGCAGCCACCGTGCCGATACCGATAAGTGTGTCCATGTTGGCCTTGCCGTAGCGGAGGAATCGGTAGAAGCCGAGCAGGTAGGGCTTACCCACTACAAACAAAATATAGGTGGCAAAGATGGGAAGCAGGTGATGGAAGAACTCCTCGAGCGTGTTGCTCATGGCCGTGACAAAGTTGTACTCAGCGAGAATGTCCCAGCCCATAACGACGGCAGCGAAGGCTGCAAGGGGGAGGGCCGAGAGCACCTTGGTGCGCATATCTCTTACCTCAGCGAGCTTCTCCTTCTTGGACTGATTGAGACCTAAGTGGGCGGCGTGTTCATCTGGAATGTCTAAAGAGTATCCCAAGGGTTCGATGTGTTTGGAGAGATCGTGGGGGTTGGTTTGCGTGGGGTCGAAGGAAAGCTTTGCCTTCTCTGTACCGTAGTTCACTTCGACAGACTGCACGCCAGCAACCTTCTTGAAAGTTTTTTCAATTACAGCAGAGCAGGAGGCACAGTGCATTCCCTTCACGCCATATGTTTTCGTATCCATATTATTCTATTTTCTCTTGAGCTTATAAACTCTCAATATTTCCTGCTTGGCCTTCTCGGTTTGACCAGATTTTACTTGATGCATGATGCAGCCACCTAAGTGGTTCTCAAGTAACAAGTCTTCGACATTGGAGAGCCCTTGTTTGACAGCAGAAGTTTGCGTAATGACATCGATGCAGTACGTGTCATTCTCGACCATCTTCTGCAGACCTCGTACCTGACCTTCTATCAGCTTGAGGCGACGAATAACCTTGCTTTTGTTCTTATCATCTATATATTTCATGACTTAACCCTATACCCCCCTAGGGTATGTGTCAAGACTCCCGTATTGTTCCGCAATGAGCTCTGCTAGAATAGCGCCAATGGAGGCGTGGATGAGTGGTTTAAATCAACGGTTTACTAAACCGTCGTTCCTTAATCGGAACCGTGAGTTCGAATCTCACCGCCTCCGCCTTCGGTCCGCAGTAGCGGACCTTCGGCGTGACGAAGTCCGCCAGAAGGTTTGCGAAGGCGACCTTCGCCGCTGTTATAATTAAATTATGCATTACGTCTATAGTCTTAAATGTAAAGACGGCTTTTATGTTGGCTGTACAGATGATTTGAAAGACAGAGTATCTCGACACAACAAAGGCCAGGTACCAGCCACTAAGAACCGTTTACCAATCAAGCTTGATTTTTATGTTGCGCTTGTCGATAAATACAAAGCTTTCGAGTTCGAAAAATATCTAAAGTCTGGCTCAGGTAGAGCTTTTATCAAAAAGCATTTGATCTGACCGAATCTCACCATTTTCACAATCATGTTAAATAAAATTAAAACCAGCGCATCGGATATTGATATCCAATGCGCTGGGGTCAGCGTTTCTTCGCGCGTTTGAGCGCCTGCGCTCTCGTCTGCGCATCTCGTCTTGCCACGTAGGCTCGGTAGTTGTCTGGGAAGACTGCCACGTGGTAGTGAGGCGGGCGTCGTTCCTTCGTGGCCTCAATCACATCCGCCTTTTCGAGCTGAAGCAAGGCGCTTTCGAGCCAGCTACGACAGCGTGAATTCCGAGAAATTCGCAGATCCACCGACATGCCTGCTGGGTGGACCGAGAGTTTCGAGGCGTTTCTTGGCTGCTTGTTGATGGGCCGTGTCAAACTCGTCACCACCAGTTTCTCACCGCAGGCGGTGCGATACTGGACGGAGAGGCGGTCCACGAAGAGCTTCACCGATGGTCGAGCCACGGGGAATCTCACTCCGGAGGTTCTGTAGCTTGCCGAGCCCTTGAGCTCGACCAAGAGACCGAGGTCCTCGAACTTCTCGACTTGGGCCGGAGTGCGAAGACGCGAGAGATTGTTCTCTTTCGCCTCGTCGTACTGTTCTTGCATCGAAGGCCGTGAGCCTTTGAGGCTTTGGGCCTGAGACGGAATTGCCAGTCCGACGAAGATTGCGAAAACGATCCAGTTCCTCATGGGGGAGCTCCTTCTAACCAAGAATCATACTATTTTATAGATATAAGTCAATAGGCACTGTGGATCAGTTGAAAATGGAAGGATAAATTAGTATTGTCTTCTGCGGAGGACATACTCATGGCTTTGCGGGTGGCTACAACCAGCGACGGCGAGGGGGAACCCCTCGTTCAGAATTGGACCAGACTCTTCAAAAGGCTCTGGAAGGAATTCTGGCAGGGGCACGGTGCCAACTGGCCGCCGAGGATCAACTGATCCTCGGCGGCTTTACTATCCAACTGCTAAAGCGTAGTTTGGAGTAGGAAATTCGTAAGCCAAAAAAGGGGGTGGAGATGAAGACTCTGTTATTGGCACTACTGTTC
>JBBUES010000067.1:0-6190 GCA_038056785.1 Patescibacteria group bacterium
ACAAGGAAGATTAGAGGTGCCCAATGCAATGCCGAAGGCCTTCCCATTCAGATCCAGGTACAAAACCTAAACCTGGAGAGAGGCGTCTTGCTTTTCTGCCACTTCAACTTAGGCGTCGCTTGGCCAGAATAGCGGCTCGTGCACGTGGCATGGCGGTTCTCAAGCCTAGGTTCGTTTTGAAGTCCGAGCCATGAGCTCGGACTTCTCGTTTGTATAAAAGAAGGCCGCCGCACCAAAAAGCAACAAACCCACCAGAATGGCGGGTTTGTTGGTCAGCCAGTTGGCTGATTACTTCTTGGCGATCTCGTTAGAAGAGAACTTGGACCAGCACTTGGATGAGGACATCCATGGCTTGGCGCCAGACTTTTCATAAAGGTAGCGAGCATAGGCCACGTTGTCGTCAATATTGTGCAGGTCTAGTCCCATCTTCTCTGCGGTCTTCAAGTGGTAGTGGAGGTTGATTTGCATCACACCACGGTCGAGAGGAGTCACCTCACCCTTCAGAATATTGCCGTTCTTGTCCAAGTGGCGATTTCTCGACTCACACTGGGCAATCTTGGCCATAATCGGAATGTCGGCAAAGTAGTCCTCAACGAACTTCTCCACATTCTTGGAATCGCTGATCGGCTGATAGTCTTCAGATCGGACCTCCTTCTGGACAGAAGCCATCTCGAAGGTTTCGGTAGTCGAGGTCGGCGCAGTGAGCGCAGGCACGACAGCCATAGCACCTGTAGAGAAGGTCATGAGAAGACTAAGAGTGGTAAGCGGAAGAATAAGTGTGGGGTAAAACTGTTAATATTGGGTGGCAGTGACTGTAAGGGCTCTCCCAAATGAAAAGTCAGGACTTCCCTGACTTACTAATAGGATATCACATTCAGACCTTGCTGTCAAGGACTTTTTGTGGTCTCTTGATATAGAAACGGCTTAACAGAGCCATTTATTAGCGGGGCGAGCAGTTGCTGGCGAGGGTGTATCCAGAGGCCTCGGCTTCGGTGGCTGAATTGAAGCTAATCCTGTTCCCTTCCTTGATCTGTTTGGCACCTGGGCAGTAAGAAAAATGGTATTTGGTGCCGTTTTTCGACGCCACCACTTCGCCAAGGCTTCGCGGTGCAGGCACCACTGCATTGATAACGGTAGCGCTCTGGGTGTCATTCTCGATCTTGATCCCCTCCCTTTCCTCTCCCCCAGTGAGCCTTCCTATGCCAAAGGAAAGTGTGGCCACGAGGATGATCACTAAGGCTAGGAAGAGCTTCCTCCACTGGGAGCCTGGCACCACATTCCCCTCCTTGTCAAAATGGACTAGTTCTGTTAAACTCATTGGGCTTAATTATAGACCACTATGGCACATAAGAAATCAGCAGGCGTAACCAAAAACGGCAGAGATTCCAATCCAAAATACCTTGGCATCAAGGTTACTCATGGAGCTATGGCTCAATCTGGTTCTATTCTCGTGCGCCAGCGTGGTACCGACGTCCTCCCTGGTAAGAATGTCTCCATGGGCAAGGACCATACTCTCTTCTCTCTCGTTAACGGCAAGGTCCAGATGGGTTACAAGCGTAAGGTTCACTTCGACAACACGGTGATGAAGAAGAAAATTATCTCTGTGCTGGCTTCTTAAGACTCTCGAGCGCTTTCTCCTTCTCCAAGGTTTTCTCCATACGCTTATTGTGCTTCTCCTCGAGCCTCTTCTCCTCGGCATTTTTCTTGGCGTCGCCTTGTGCCTTGAGCTGGTTCACCATCGCCACACCCTGAGGGTTGTATGCCACTGCAGCCTTCTGTGGGAAGAGGAAGTTGGCGGCATAGCCGTCAGAAACATTCTTCTCCTCGAAGCGCCTCCCTACCCCCTTTATATCCTTGAGTAATATTACTTTCATATTATTTGCGTAAAATTTCTAAAGCTTTCTCGAGTTGGGGATCCTTGCCGGCAGTGCGGTCGGAAGCTGTATATGGGACGACGTATTCGGGAGTAATCCCTTTTTCAGAAATAGAGGTGCCGTTGGGGGTCAGCCAGCGAGCGACGGTGACCTTGAGTGAGGTCTCTGGGGTGATGTCGATGAGTTCTTGGACAGAGCCCTTGCCGAAGGTGGT
Source organism: Patescibacteria group bacterium (assembly GCA_038056785.1). GTDB lineage: Bacteria > Patescibacteriota > Minisyncoccia > Phycocordibacterales > Zambryskibacteraceae > UBA5004. The sequence goes on from JBBUES010000067.1 coordinate 2,089, forward strand.
CTCACCTACGAGTATCGCTCGGCCGTGTTCCTCGAGTGCTCCAGCGAGAATCTCTGAGGCCGAAGCCGAGCCCTTGTCTACTAGAATCACAAATTTAAGATCATCCTTGAATATGTCATAACCACGACTTCTGTAGTGCCTAGCTTCCTGTCTGCCGCCGAAGTCTTCGCTCACTACCACCTTGCTCGATGAGAGGAACCAACTAGCCATGTCTATGGAAGCTTCGAGGTAGCCACCAGGGTTACCACGGAGGTCGAGGATGAGCTTGTCTGCACCTGAGGTGATGAACTCGCGGAGTGCCCCACGGAAGAGGTTGGGCGAGTTCTCGGAGAAGCTGTAGAGATCAATCTTGAAGACGTCTCCACCGATGACTTCTGTAGCAATGACCGGCAGGCTGATAGTGTCGCGAATGATCGAGACTTCGAAGGGTTCCTTGACCCCAGTTCTAAAGAGGGTGAGGCGGACTTGAGTCCCCTTCTCGCCACGGATGAGACCGACTGCTTCCTCGGTCGAGAGGCCGCTAGTGGTCCTGTCGTCAATCTGAATGACCTTGTCCCCTGCCTGGATGCCGGCCCGAGCGGCTGGAGAGTCCTTGAGAGGAGCGACCACTGTGATACTGCCTTCTTGAGCGAGCACCTCCATGCCGACACCACTGAAGTTGCCTCTGACCTCGCTGGCAAACATCTCAGATTCAACTGGTGGGAAGAAGACGGTGTACGGGTCTCCGAGTGACCCCGCCAGACCTTCTATAGCACCGTAGACCTTGTCTTGGTCGTCCACTCTCTCGAGAGTGGTAGAAGCGGGCACGTACTTCTCGCTAATGAGATTCCCGGCCTTCCAGAAGGGGCTGAAGTCGACAGCGGCTGGTTGGCCCTCACCTTCGTTTTGAAGCATTGGTACGGCTACAGAGAGAGTGTTCTCGCCCTTTTGGAAACCGAGCGTGTAAGAGCTAATAGCGATCACCAGTCCCAGCATGATGAGAGCAGAGTGTTTCCTGAGGAGTTCCATTGGCAGAATTTTAACATATAATGAACGAATGGCGCTAAAGTTGCACAACACACTCTCGGGACAACTCGAGGAATTCCAGCCCCTTAAGGCTGGTGAGGTCAAGATGTACCACTGTGGCCCGACGGTCTATGACTATGTCCATATTGGGAACCTCCGCTCCTTCCTCCTCGCGGATCTTCTTCGGCGCACCTTCCAATATTTGGGTTTTGAGGTGAAGCAAGTGATGAACATTACTGATGTCGGCATCGGTGGCAACAATGACGAAGGAGAAGACAAGATCATCTCTGGCCTCAAGCGCGAGGGCAAGGAGATAACCATGGAGAACATGAAGTCTCTAGCGGACTTCTATACCGAGCGCTTCAAAGAGGACATAGGCAAACTTAACATCAAGATGCCTCACGTTCTGCCCAAGGCCTCAGAGCATTTGGTTGAGCAAATCGAGATGATTAAAACTCTTGAGTCGAAGGGCTTTACCTACCTTACCAGTGACGGCATTTATTTCGACACTTCCAAGGATCCTCACTACGGCAAGTTGGGTAGGCTCGGTAAGGAAACCGAATCGAGGGTAGAGAATGGCGAGAAGAAGAGCTCTCGTGACTTCGCCCTTTGGAAATTCAATAATCATCTCGGCTACCCTTCCCCGTGGGGCCAGGGATTCCCAGGTTGGCATCTGGAGTGCTCCGCCATGAGCACCAAGTATCTGGGCAACTCTTTCGATATCCATACTGGAGGTATCGACCTGGCCCCCATTCACCACAACAATGAGATCGCTCAGTCAGAGAATGCTTGTGGATGTGAGTTCGTGCGCTACTGGCTTCATAATGAGTTTGTGAATGTTCCCGAAGGTAAAATGGCTAAGTCTGAGGGAACTGGAATTACTTTGAAAACTCTAGAAGAAAAGGGCTTCAGTCCCCTCACCTACCGCTACTTTCTCCTTATGGCCCAGTACAGAACCCCAGTGACCTTTACTTGGGAAGCTCTCGAAGCAGCTCAGAATGCTTATAATAAGATTAAAAGATTGGTGGACTCTTGGCCCGATGGAGGCAAGGTGGATGAGGCTTACAAGGCTAAGTTTGTAGAGAAAATTGAAAATGATTTGAATACTCCGCAGGCGCTAGCCGTCCTCTGGACGATGGTGAAGGACAAAGATATGAAGGACGAAGACAAGAAGGCTACCGCTCAGAATTTCTGCAGCGTGTTCGGGCTAGGATTATAAAAGTGAAGCCGCATGCTTGGGGCATGCGGCGGTCGGGTTCTCTTGCTACTTCTTCTTGAGAGCGGCACGAAGCTTCTCGTTCTCTTGCTCTTCCTTGGCCAAGATGGCAGCAAGGTCGCTGCAGGCCATATTGATCAGCTTGGCTTGGTCCACCATCCTGTGGGTGGCGACAGCAGCGGACTCGCGGTGGCTGTACTTGTGGTCGATGATCCGCTTGCTGAGCGTCTTGATCTCAGCCAGGAGTTCTTTCTTGGTACGGGGCATGGGCGGTAGGCCCTCCTTTCAGACTGAACAGTAACATTAATAATAAGAATTGTAAATAGATAAGCTTATCTGAGCTTCTCCCCAGCTTACACACCGATTTCTCCCCTTATGCCAGATTGCTCCTCTAGTCTCTGAGCTGTAAACTTCTCTTATGCAAATCTCGGGACAAAATTCTCTTACGAACGCCGGTCTCCGGATCCCTCCCCACTCACTCGAGGCCGAAATGGCTCTCCTCGGTTCTATCATGCTCCGCCCCGATGCTATCTACGAAGTTATGGACATCGTGACGCCACTCTCTTTCTACTTCGAGAAGCATCGCACTATCTTCGAAGCGATGCTTGAACTCTTCGGCAAGCATCAGCCGATCGATCTCCTCTCGCTCTCTTCCAGATTGAAGGAGAAGGATCTGCTTGAGCGCATTGGCGGTACCACCTTCCTTACCGAGCTCACTGCTGCCGTGCCCTCCTCGGCCAACATCAAGCACTACGCTGAGATTGTGATGAAGAAGTTTATGATGAGGCAACTGATCGATGCATCCGAACATCTCTCTCACTTGGGATTCAACGAGGCTGGTGAGCTTGAGGAGATTCTGGACGAGGCGGAGAAGAAGGTTTTCGACATTACAGAGCGCTTTGCAGGCACAGCTCGCTTCAAGGAACTTAATCCCCTCTTGATTGAGTCCTTTGAGAGGTTTGAGAAGCTCTCTAGTGCCGAGCACGAACTGCGTGGTGTGCCGACCGGCTTCAAATGCTTGGACGATATCCTCGGTGGCTTCCAGAACTCGGACCTGATCATCCTCGCGGCTCGCCCATCGGTGGGCAAGACCGCTTTTGCTCTCGATGTGGCACGTCGTATTGCTAGTGAACACAAGATTCCTGTTGGCATCTTCTCGCTCGAGATGAGTGCGGATCAGCTGGTGGATCGTATTGTGGCGGCGCAGTCCAAGACCGATGCCTCAGTGATCAGGAAGGGTGTGCGCACCCAGACCGGCACTTGGCGTGAGGACGTGTTCAAGAACATCAGAGACGCGCTCGATGACCTCTCTCGCACCCCGATCTACATCGACGACCAACCAGGCAATACGATCATGAAGATGCGCTCAGCTGCTCGTAAGCTCAAGATCGAGAAGGGTCTCAAGCTCCTAGTCGTCGACTACCTCCAGCTCATGTCCCCTTCAAGCGCTCGTGCCAATGACTCCACTGTCCAGCAAGTGACCGAGATCTCTCGTGGTCTCAAGCACTTGGCTCGTGAGCTCAATATCCCGGTGATCGCTCTCTCCCAGCTCTCACGTAACATTGAGACTCGAGGTGGCAAGCCCAAGCTCTCAGATCTTCGTGACTCTGGCTCGATCGAGCAGGATGCGGACTTGGTGATGTTCATCCACCAGAACGACGAAGATATCAGAGACGAGTCCGGCAAGATGAGGGAAGTGCAGAGGAAGGAGCTTATCATAGCTAAGCATAGGAATGGTCCTCTTGGTTCGGCGACTCTCGACTACCACAGCCGCTTCAACACCTTCGTCGAGATCGACCACTCGAACTACGGCAAGATTGAGGAGGACTTCAACTCTGTTTAATACCACATGAATTCGATCGACAAACTGACTGAAATGTT
>JBBUES010000068.1:0-6047 GCA_038056785.1 Patescibacteria group bacterium
TTATCAGAGGCCCGCAAATATAAATTAGGGCTGACAATTGCGCATCAATATATTGAGCAGATGGAGGAAGAGGTGAGAGATGCCGTCTTCGGCAACGTGGGTACCATGATCGTTTTCCGCGTGGGAGCGACCGATGCAGAGCTCTTGGAGAAGGAATTCGCTCCAGTCTTCACTGCTGTCGACTTGGTCAACCTTGGTCTGCGTCAGATTTACCTCAAGCTTATGATCGACAACCTGGCTTCTCAACCCTTTTCTGCCACGACGCTTCCGCCTATCGCTCAACCCCCTATTGCTTATGTGAAGGAGATTATTGAGAGCTCGAGGAAGATCTTTGCCAATGAGCGTCTGGTGGTGGAGAAGGCGATAGCGGACTGGCATGGAGAAACCAAGGCACCTACGCCCAAGGCCGAGAGGGTAGAGAGAGGTGAACCCGTGATCAAGTATCCCAAGAAGGCTGAACCTAGTGGGCCACAACCTATAGATCCTAGAAGTATTGCCAAGGAAGAGAAGCCTAAGATATTAGCTCCCAAGCTCTTGCAGAAGGAAGAACCGAAAATTTCGTTAAAAGAAATTAAGAAAAAGGAGGATAACCAGAGGAGGCCAGAAGAGAAGAATGTCTCGGCTCTCCGTGAGGCCTTGAAGGCTATGGTAGCGAGCCAGCCTGCGTCGAAGGTTGGGCCGAAGCAGGAAGTCAGTAGCAATCCCACTCCGCCGAAGGCTTCGCGGGACGAGGCTGTGCCTCGGAAGGAACCCAGCACCGAGGAATTAAAGAAGCTCCTTGGAGTCGAATAATGAAAGTCTTAATTTTTTCTACAGCTTATTTTCCTTTTGTCGGAGGGGCAGAGGTGTCCGTCAAGGAACTTACTGACCGTATGGGTAGCGAAATTGAATTCGATCTCATCACCGCTAGGCTTGGCAGAGGATTGCCTGATGTGGAGAAGATTGGATTAGTGACCGTGCACCGGATCGGGGTGGGGGTGCCACTTGTTGATAAATTTTTCTTGCCGTACTTTGGCGCAGCCAAGGCTTGGCAGTTGCATCGCCAGAACCACTATGATTACTTCTGGTGCATCATGGCCACATTTGCATCAGGTGCGGCCTATATCGCCAACTGGTTTCAGAAAAAGGTGCCAATTGTTCTGACATTACAGGAAGGCGACTCAGAACAGTATTTGAAATTCAAATGGTTCGGACTTATCGATCTCTCGTGGCGCCTAGCTCTTAATCGAACAGAGATTTTGACAGCCATCAGTACTTACCTTCTCGATCGAGCGAGAAAGCTGGGTTACAAAGGAGAGTCCCACGTCATCCCAAACGGCGTAGATGTGGAGAAATTTGGAAATGTGCAAAATTCGATTTTGCACAAAGAGGGGATCACTCTCATTACCACTTCGCGTTTGGTGAAGAAGAATGCGGTGGGAGATATTATCGAAGCGATGAGGTTTCTGCCAGAGAATGTACGTTTAAAAATTTTAGGAACTGGGCCACTGGAAAAGAATTTAAAATTAAGAATTAAGAATTTAAAGTTAGAAGGCCGAGTAGAAATGCTTGGGTTCGTCCCTCAAGACGAGATCCCTCAGCATCTCCATTCCTCGGACATTTTCATAAGACCCTCTTTGTCTGAGGGCATGGGGAACTCCTTTATCGAGGCGATGGCGGCGGGGTTGCCAGTCATTGCTACACCAGTGGGCGGTATTCCAGACTTCCTCATTGATGGTGAGACGGGCCTCTTCGTCGAACCAGAGAGCCCAAGACTGATCGCCTTCCAAGTGCAGAAGCTCATCTCTGACCGGGTGCTCAGAGACAAGATGGTGATCAACGCCAAGCGGATGGTACGGGAGCATTATGATTGGAATTTGATTGCCAAGGAGATGAAGGGTAAGGTATTCGTTATATGAGGATTCTGATCGTCACAGACATCTATCCACCCGAGATTGGGGGGCCAGCTGAGTACGCCAAGAACTTAATGGAGGTCTGGCAGAAGGAGGGGCACGAGGTCAGGGTGAGGATCTTCGGCCGTTTCAAGATCCTGCCTTGGGGGCTACGTCATGTTGTCTTTTTGGCTTATCTTGTTCCTTCGGTTGGGTGGTGTGATTGTGTCTTTACCCTCGGTGCTTTCAGTGCTGGAGTTTCTGCCGTAGCTTCAAAATTATTTAACAAGAAGAATATTTTCCGTACTGGGGGTGACTTATTATGGGAGTTGTATGTCGAGAGGACGGGGGACTTAGTCCTTCTGAGAAATTTCTATCAGACTAGACTCGAGAAACTTTCGTCCAAAGAGAAGCTTATCTTCCATCTCATGAAGTGGGCCTTGCACAATCTCTCTGCGATTATCTGGAGCTCCAGCTGGCAGCGAGATATTTTCATGGCGCCTTACGAACTCGCTGGGGGGAGGCATTTTGTGGTTGAGAACTATTATGGGCCTCGGATTCCAGCCATTGCTCCTAAGGCAAAAAACTTCGTAGCCTCAACCCGTCAGCTCAAGTGGAAGAATCTGTCGATGTCAAAGACGGTCTTTGACAGGGAGGATGTGAAGGCTGTGGGTGCAGTGCTCGATATGGAAGCTCTGCCCCATGCAGAGTTCTTGAAGAAGATCGGTGAATCTTATGCAGTCATCATTGCCTCACTTGGAGACATTAGCCCCAACACCATTCTCGACGCTATCCGTTGTGGTAAACCCTTCATCCTCACTTGCGAGAACGGCCTTTCTGATAGGATTAGAGATATCGCTCTCTTTGTGGACCCAGAAGATCCTGAGGACATTGCCAAGAAGGTACTGTGGCTCTCTGTTCCGGAGAACTACGAGCTTCAGCGCCGGAAGGTAGAGGACTTCACCTTCACTCACACTTGGGAAGAGATTGCGGCTGAATATTTAGCCGTTTATAGTAAAGTCTAATGAAAGTTTTAATGATCTCTAGTGACCGCAATATTCTCACGCCCAACAGTGCTGTTTCGGCGCGGATGAAGGAGTATGCGGGGTTGGTCGAGGAACTACATATCGTACTCCTGTCTGATTCATCTCACGGACTCAAAGAAGCTCAGATAGGGAAGAGCGTTTGGGTTTATCCTACGAATTCTAGTATCAAATTCTTGCGCCCCATGGATGCTGCTCGGATCGGCAAGAGAATTGTGTTTGAGAAAAACTTTGTGCGAGGGCGCTCAGTTATCACAGCCGATTCCTTTGAGTGTGGTTGGGCTGCTATGAAGGTGAAGGCCAAGTGGCGCATCCCCTTTGAACTCCAGATTCACACAGATCCATTCTCGCCATATTTCTCCGGCTTTCAGAACTCTGTGCGCAAGTTTTTCGCCCGCAACATCTTGGCCAAGGCCGACAGCATTCGAGTGGTGTCTGAAAATTTGAAGCGTAGCATTGAAAATTTATTGGAAATTGAAAATTGGAAATTGAAAATTAATGTTTTGCCTATCTACGTCGACCGGCAAAACATTGAATCCGCGCCCATCACTTTCGACGCACACGCTCGCTATGGTTGGAGTTTCGTCCTCCTCTCTGTCGCTAGACTTGAGCCGGAGAAGAATCTCTCTTTGGCGCTCGAGACCCTGGCTTTGGTCCGCAAGCAGTTCCCGGACACTGGGCTGGTGATTGTTGGAAGTGGGAGTGAGGAGGGGCGACTGAGAGGGTTGGTAGGGGAGCTTAATTTGGAGGGTTTCGTCGAGTTTGCCGGCTGGCAGGAAGCCTTGGGCTCGTACTACAAAACGGCCAATATCTTCCTCCAAACGTCCCATTTTGAGGGCTACGGGCTCGCTTTGGTCGAGGCAGGACTCTCGGGCCTTCCGGTCGTTACCACGCCTGTAGGGCTCGCTTTGGAGCTCGAGAACGGCAAGGACGCCTATATCTGTGCGGATGGGGATGCTGGGGCCTTCGCAGGGGCTATTGTGGACCTTATAGAGCACAACTTGAAGCGGGAGAACTTGAAGCTCAACCTCAAGCAAACGCTCGAAGGCAAGCTCATAGCCAAGGACGAATATTTAGAGAGGATGAAGAAAGGTTGGGAAGAGTGCGCTAGCAGAGTAGGACAATGAAGCTTTTAATTATCACTCAGAAGGTGGATAGGAATGATCCGGTCCTCGGCTTCTTTCATCGTTGGTTGGAAGAGTTTGCTAAACATTTTGAGAAAGTGACAGTGATTTGTTTGGAGAAAGGAGAATTTGATCTGCCAGAAAATATAAAAGTTTTTTCTTTGGGCAAGGAGGAGAAGAATTTTCAATTTTCAATTTTCAATTTTCAAAAAATTCGATACACACTTAGATTTTATAAATATCTCTGGACTCTTAGGGGAGACTACGATGCTGTGTTTGTGCACATGAACCAAGAATACGTGCTCTTGGGTTGGAAGCTATGGAAGCTCTGGGGCAAGAAGATTTATCTCTGGAGGAATCACGCCAAGGGTAGCCTTTGGACAAGGCTGGCAGTGCTCTTGTCTCGCAAAGTTTTCTATACCTCACCACAATCATTTACCGCTCGGTTTAGGAAATCTGTGCAAATGCCAGCGGGGATAGATACAGATTTCTTCAAACCCGACCCAACAATTACTCGGAAGCCAAACTCAGTTTTGTTTCTTGGTCGTATCTCGCCGGTCAAGAAGGTTTTAGAATTCATCGAGTGGCTCAAGACCACAAGCTATGTTGCCACGATAGCCGGGCCAATCTTGGCAGAGGATCGGGCGTATGGAGATATGGTAAAGAATGCCTTGAATGAACACATCGCATACGTAGGACCAGTTGATCAAGCGGGTGCCCTAAGGCTGTACCAAACTCACGAAATTTATGTAAACATGACTTCAGCAGGAAGCCTCGATAAGACTATTCTCGAAGCGGCTGCTTGTGGTATGAAGCTAAAAATAGAAAATCCTCACCTTAAGGAGTTGGAAGGTAAGACAGGGGAAGAGGCTAGAGATTTTATGATCAAGCATCATCGACTCAGTCTTTTGGTTGATAAGCTAGCTCAAATTTTAAACGTATGAAATCTACCTCCATTCATTCTTTAAATGCAGACAAGGGTCTTAATTTATTAGAGAAACCAGTCTATCTTTTCTTGAACTGGGTCAACAATCTTTTTTCTTATATTGGTGTAGATAGAAGAATCAAATTTAAAAATTTTGGAGATTTGCCGTGGCGTGACTCATGGGGCAAGACTTTTCCTTCAAGTTCACCCGCTAGAAAGACTAGTGATTTATTTTGGAAATCTCTACCCTGGGATGAGATTAGAAATGAGCTTGGCGGTGAGATTCACATCTTCGATACTGGTTGTGGGCACGGCAATTATAGCGAGCGCATTGATGATGGTGGTGGTCACCTCCTTGCAAGCTACACAGGTGTTGATGCTAAGAGAAGACCTAATTGGGAGGAGCTTGAGAGGAAGCATTCCAACTTTAAGTTTATAGAATCTAACTCAAACGATATTTCGAAACTTATTTCTTCTCAAACCAATCTTTTTGTGACCCAATCAGCCATTGAGCATTTTGATGACGATCTATCTTTCTTTAAACAAGCCAAAGAGTTTACTGATAAAGCCAACCATCCTGTGATGCAAATCCATCTTTTCCCAGCTAGAGCCACTTTACCGCTATATCTTTTCCATGGATTGAGGCAGTACACACCAAGAACTATTTCCAAAATCACTAAACTCTTCGGAGATAATTTTCAATTCGAGCTTTATGGTTTGGGTGGGAGAAGGTGTTTCTGGCTTCATTTTAAATACTTTACTTGGCCAGTGCTCATTACTAGGCGTTTTGTGAAGCCCACCTTTGACGTATCAGAGTATGAACCTAAACTTCGTCAGGCTGTTGAAATAGACACGCAAACCAATCCCCGTTCGCCGCTTTTCTGGGCACTGATAATTGAATATCATCCATGATTAAGGTGCTTTATATTTACTCTGGTGTTGATAGGCGTGAGTTGGAGGCTGGGGTTGCTCAAGGTCTTTGGCCAGATAATTGGTTCTTCGGCTATCAACAAGTCAAGAAACACCCCAGAATTCAAGCTGAGTACCTTCAAGTTACCAAAGAAAGCTTTAGAGGCAATCTACA
>JBBUES010000069.1:0-3071 GCA_038056785.1 Patescibacteria group bacterium
AAAACGGGGAGATCTTGAGACCCTAGAGCGTTTCGGTGAGAAATCTATCGAGAACCTACTCGCCGCTATCGAGAAGGCACGAGTGGTGACCTTGCCCCGCTTTATTGCGGGACTCTCTATTCCACAGGTGGGAGAAGAGACTGCCCGAGATCTGGCAAGAGTTTTCGAAAGCGCAGAGAAATTTAGCAAGGTGACAGAAACAGATCTGCAAGCTATTGAGGGTGTGGGGCCTATCGTGGCTAAGGCGGTAGTTGAATGGTTTGGCGACAAGGAGAACCGAAAATTATTTGAGAGACTCTTGAAACAAGTACATATTGAAAGTGTCAAAAGCTCGGCTTTTGACAAGTTGTCTGGGTTGACTTTTGTGTTGACGGGGACACTCTCAAGTTTGGAAAGAGAGGAGGCCAAAGGGAGAATTCGAGCGCAGGGTGGAGAAATTTCGAGTTCTGTTTCCAAAAAGACTAGTTATGTTGTCGCCGGTGTTGACCCAGGGGAAAAGTTTGTGAAAGCTGAGCAGTTGGGTGTGAAAATTTTGAATGAAAAAGAGTTCCTAGATTTGCTTGATTGAGAGTGGGGGATGGTATAGAGTGATGGTTAGGAGGTTCCCGCTTGATGCATATTCGTCCGCCGTAGAGGGACGACGTTTGTCGCTCACCATCCGACCAACGTCAGTTTCGTCCGAGGTTCAGTTATGAAGAAGGTCACTACGGAAGTGGCTCCAGTGTCAGAAGTGAAAACGGTCGGCTACATGTGCCTCCCTAAGGGCACAACGAGCATCCTCGCACATGGGATGGAGGTCCAGATTCACGGACCCGATCCTAATGTCGTTGGTAAGATTCGTATCTCGTGCTCAGCCACTCGCGGCGCAGTCGTCAGTGTTTTGGAGCACTATGTCTCCAGCCGGCGGCCGGTCGTCATGACTCGCAACACCATGTTCGAGCAGAACTGAAATCCTGAAGGACAGGAAAAGGGGACGACCAGAAGATCGGTCGAAGTTTGGCAATCTTGTGCTTTAGTATTTCAGGACTGTCGCCTCTGAGAGAGGACAACCTTCCCTACCCGCTGCCAAGCGAGAGGAACAAGTCTCAACTCAAGCGACACCGGGCGGAGCTACCCAGCACCGCCCGGCTTTTTTGTGTTAAAATGCCCTTATTATATGGATAAGATACAGGTTTTAAGCCTCGCCAAGCTCGCCCGTATTAAGATAGGAGATCAGGAAGCTGAAAATCTTTCTCATGAATTTGAGAGTATTTTGAAATACGTTGGAGAGGTGGGAGAGGTTGGTAAGTTGAATCAGTTAGAGAAGTTCAGTAAGGAAGACTTCCTGGTGCGTAATGTCATGCGGAAGGATAGCGAGGGGCACGAGTCGGGACTCTACACCGAGAAGATTCTGGCCGAAGCTCCCGCTCGAGAAGGAGATTACATCAAGGTTAAGAAAATACTTTAATGGCTACTCGAGAACAAATCCAAGCCACTCTGGAGGTGATCAAGGCGAAAAATGGCGAGCTCAACGCCTTCCTAGAGGTTTTTGACGACGTCCTTGAACAGTTTGAAGTGGCCAAGGATAAGGCCCCACTCTTTGGCATGCCGATAGCGATCAAAGACAACATTCTTTTCGACGGGCATAAGGCTTCTGCCGGGTCCAAGATTTTGGAAAATTATACCGCCACCTACGACGCAACTGTCATCAAGAAGTTGAAGGATGCGGGCGCTGTAATCATCGGCAGAACCAATTGTGATGAATTTGCCATGGGTAGCTCCACAGAGAATTCTGCTTATGGTGTGACCAAGAACCCATATGATCTTGAAAGAGTGGCTGGTGGCAGCTCTGGAGGCTCAGCGGCAGCGGTGGGCGCCAATCTGGTACCGATTGCCCTAGGTTCGGATACAGGGGGCTCTATCCGCCAGCCAGCGGCGCTGTGTGGAGTAGTAGGCTTTAAACCAACTTATGGCCGAGTCTCTCGCTCAGGCTTGATGGCCATGTCCTCTTCGCTTGATCAGATTGGTCCCTTTGCCAAGACTGTTGGTGAGGCAGAGATGATTTATAAAATAATAGCCGGAGTCGATCCGCTCGACAGTACCACTGTCAGTGAGAGTGTTTATCCGGAAGTTAAAAAGTTCAATAAAACTATCGGCATACCTAAAAGCTTTGTCGATAGCGAGGGTGTAAGTGAAGAGGTGAAAAAGAATTTTTACGAAGCGGTGGAGAAATTCAAAGTACTTGGCTATACGGTGAAAGAGATTGATCTTTCGTATATCCAGTACGCACTTGCGGTTTACTATATCGTGATGCCAGCGGAGGTCTCTTCTAACCTGGCCAGATTTGACGGGGTCAAATTTGGCCTGCTCCGGAACGGCGAGAATGGTGTCGAGGACTATTTCGAAACCAGAGGAGAGGGCTTTGGTCCTGAGGTCAGACGCCGTGTGATTCTGGGTACTTATGTGCTCTCCTCTGGCTATCATGACGCTTATTATGGCAAGGCACTCGAAGCGAGGAAGTTGATTACAGAAGAATTGAGAAAGTTGTTCCAAGAGGTGGATCTTATGCTCACGCCCACCACCCCAGGGCCTGCTTGGAAGGTGGGGGAGAAGAGCGAGGACCCACTTGAGATGTATCTCGAAGATATTTTCACCGTGCACGCCAACATTAGTGGCTGCCCAGCCATCTCTCTGCCGTCTGGGTTTGCAGGTAAGTTGCCGTTGGGTATTGAACTAACCGCTGACCTTGGTCGGGAAGATAATTTGTTTATAGCCGGTAAGGAATTCTTGGGCGAAAAGGATTAGAATAGAGACATGGCTGATGATAAAAAGAAGGGACCACCAGCTCCCGCTAGCCCATTTGGCAAAGATCATCACAAGGAGGTGATCTACTTTGTTTTGCCTGGACTTTTTATACTTAGCTTACTGGTCAGTCGCTTGATGGCTTTTCTCAACAGCTTAGAATACTCGGCGGCAGCTACTTTCTGGGACAGATTCATCTTGGGACTACTGCACTTCTGGTCCCTCTGGAAGGGGGTGGCCGTGTTTCTGTGTGTGGTGGCTGTGGCTATTTTTATTTATAGCTTTATCAA
>JBBUES010000070.1:0-4146 GCA_038056785.1 Patescibacteria group bacterium
CTATCTTGCTATAATTTTGCCTTATGAATCCTGAGGAAAGACCGCGCCTTGACCGCTCCCTGACGCTCTCAGAGGACAACCACCGTAGCCTAGAGAAGATGGAAAGACGTTTTCGTTGGGCTGTGGCGTGGGGATTCATAAAGCTCATGCTCATCGTGATCCCGCTCGTAATCGGCTACTTCTTCTTGGAGCCGTACTTTGCGGGCGCTGCAGATAGTTTCTTCGGCATCAGAGACCTGGTCAATAGCATATAGAAAATATTGCCTGGATAGCTCAGTTAGTAGAGCACTTCCCTGAAGAGGAAGGGGTCGTCAGTGCAAATCTGACTCCAGGCACCAAACAACAGAAAACACCCAATGGGTGTTTTCTGTTGTTTGGTGGGAGTTTTAGTTCCCCTTAACTCTAAGTTTAGTTTGTCTGTTTTTATCCAACTTTGGAAGACGGAGGACGAGCATGCCATGCTTCTCGACAGCTTCGGCTCCGTCTACGTCGATCTCCTCTGGGAGGTTGATAGTTCTTGAAAATGAGCCCCAGTAGAGTTCGCGGTGGATGTAGTCGTCACCAGAGACGGTGCGATCCTCACCACGCTCGCCATGAATAGTGACCATATCTCTGGTGATGGAGACGTCGAGGTCCTCTGGCTTCACACCCGCCACCATAGTCTTGATGACTATCTCTGAGCTAGTCTGGAAGACGTCGACAGTAAGCTGGGCTTCTTCCTCGGCTTCCTCTCCTCCAAACGGATCGGCGGACCCACCTGTCTTAGTGGTGGGAAGTGTTTCCATCTCATCTTCATCCTCGAGTCTGACCGCGCCGGTTAATTTTTCAAAAAAGCTTCTTTTGTTTTTCATACTTCAAATATTATAACTCAGAATCAGCGGGGTGCAATCGTTTTTATCTTTTCGAAAGCGAGAAGGAGTAGCGCCACCCCTACCCAGACCACTGTGAAGGCAGCTGTCGTGCCACTTCCTTCCACATTTACTATCAGAAGGTTGAAAACTAGGTGGAAGAGCACAGCAGCTATAAGGCCGAGGGCCACCTTGAAGATGCGTTTGCTGCGAGACTGGTAGAAGGAGAGGGAGAGGGCGACACCAATGAAGCCGGAGGAGACTACATGGAGTAGGCTCGCACCGATGAAGCGCAAGTTGCCAGTGATGAGGCCTTGAGTAAGGTTGTGGTCGAGTAACGGGCCGAAGATGAAGAGCGCATTCTCTAGTGCCACGAAGCCAAGCGCCGCCGTGATCATATAGATGAGTGGATCCAAGGGCTCGTTGTCCTCGACCGAGTGTAGTCCACCGAAGTAGCCAGCGCCGAATTTGAAAACCTCTTCCAACAAGGCCCAGAGGAAGAGAGGAAGGACGGCGAGGCTGGGGAAAAATGTTTCTACACCCTTCTGGAACGGCAGGACTAGGACGACGGCCAGCATGCCGAGAAGAAAGGTTTTGAGGATTAGTCCATCTGGTTCAGGATGCCTGCTGTCTTCTCGTAACCAGAAGAAGAGCCAGATAAGAGCCGGGAGTATTCCACCAGCGAGAGCGTAGATTACTGGGGCCATGATTCGACCATTAACAAGTTTGTAAGTTTAGAAGTTGGTAAGTTGCGAAGTTCAGACCAGATTTCCTCTGTAACAAATGGCATGAAGGGATGTAGCAACTTCAAAGAATTTTCCAGCAGGTAATGCAAAGTGGCTTTGTATTCCTCTTTGATTTCTCCCTTGGTCTCGGCTTTGCTCTCCTCAATGATCTCGTCTGCGAGGCGGTGCCAGATGTAGTGATAGATCTTCTCGGCGGCTAGGTGGAAGCGGTAACCCTCCATATCGGAAGTGATGTCTCTAGCCGTTGTGTTGAACTCATCAACTAGCTCTTGCTTGAGATCTCCAGAATTCTCGAGTGGCAGAATAAACCGAGCAATGTTCCAGACCTTGTTGGCGAAGTTTTTGTAGCCCTTAACCTTATCTTCTCTGAGGGCTAGGTCTGTCCCTGGTGTGTTGCCTACAATAAGAGTCATGCGCAAGGCGTCGCTACCGTATTTATCAGTGAGGACTAGGGGGTTGATAACGTTGCCCTTGGACTTACTCATCTTCTTGCCTTGAGCATCATTGACGAGTCCATGGAGGTAGACGGTGTGGAATGGTGACTTGCCAGTGAGGTAGAGACCGAAGATAACCATGCGAGGAATCCATTTGAAAATTAGATCATGGCCCGTTTCCATCACGTCGGTTGGGTAGTAGGTCCCAAAATCCCTGCTTTCAGGGAAACCTGTCATCATAAGTGGCCACTGCCCACTCGAGAACCATGTGTCGAAGGTATCTGGGTCTCTACTCCAGCCTTCTCCCGGAGATTCAACACTAGCCTTGATCTCATCACCCTTAAACCAAGCTGGTATCGGTATGCCCCACACGATCTGACGAGAGATGTTCCAGTCTATAGGGTTACTCATCCAATAGCGGAAGATCTTCTCGTAGTTATCTGGGATAAACTTCAAGTCACCCTTATCGACTGCTCCCAGCGCCATCTTGGCCAGAGGTTCCATTCTTACAAACCATTGGTCTTTGATCTGGGGCTCGATAATAGTCGAGCACTTGTAGCAACGTTTGACAACGTTCTTGTAATTTTCATCAATTCGTATCAGCAACCCCTTCTCCTTGAGCTTCTCAGCAATCTTGGGACGAGCCTCTTTGATATTGATACCAGCGAATTCTCCTGCGATAGGTAGAAGCTTGCCTCGCCAGTCGATGATCTGTTCAATGTCTAGGTTGTGTCTCTGTGCAATCTCGAAGTCCACCTGAGAATGCCAAGGAGTAATGGTCATAACACCGGTGCCGAATTCCATGTCTACTGCGGCATCCTTGATCACGGTGGCTTCGATGGGTCCGTTGATCCACTCGACCGTAAGCTTCTGCCCATGCGCATACTCCGCGTATCTCTTGTCATCAGGATGCATGACTACATACTTGTCGCCGAACTTGGTTTCTGGTCTTACGGTCCCGATCTCGAACGGCCCGTACTTGAAGTAGTAAAAAGGGGTGGCCTCCTCGACCGACTCAGTTTCTACCTCTGAGAGGGAAGTTTGGTGTTTGGAACACCAGTTGATTGCGCGCTTGCCTCGGTAGACCAGTCCGTCGTCAAACATTTTCACAAAAGTTTTCTGAGTTTTCTCCACCACCTCAGGATCGAGGGTGAACTTCTCTCGTGACCAATCGCATGAGGCGCCGAGGGATCTGACCTGACCCTCCATAATTTTTTTATTAGCTAAAGTGAAATCGTAAATTTCTTTGTAGAGATCCTGTGGGTCCATGCCGAAGCGAGATCGGCCCTCCTTCTCCAACTTCTTCTCATAAACCACTTGAGTTTCAAAACCAGCATGGTCTGCTCCAGGTAACCAGAGCGCCCTGTAACCCCGCATACGTTTGTAGCGAATCATGATGTCCTCAAGGGTTATGAAAAGGGCGTGGCCCGCATGGAGATCCCCATTGGCATTGGGGGGAGGCATCACAATAGTGAAGGGGGTGCGGGAGCTTGCCCCCGGCAGATTATCGGGGTTGAAGTAGCCACTCTTCTCCCACAGATCATAGATCCTAGACTCGGTTTCCTGTGGATTGTATGGTTTAAGGAACTTGTCGTTCATGCGTCTTCTCATAATAGCATGGTCGGGTTCCAGTACCCGATTTGCTAAAGGACAATATTCGCAACAAGTGTCTGTGAATATGTAAAGGACTTTCTTAACCGAAACGACCCCTTAGTTGTCTGATTAATCCAGCCCACGTCCTTTATAAGAGACAACCTTTTTTATAAAGGACAAAAGCTCATAATCTGTTGAAAAATAAGGGTTTTATGAAAAACCATAAATATTGACATTTGTACAGAAAAAAGTAAGTTTAGTTTCTCCCAATGAAAAGTAAAACTCTCAATCTCCGGTTCCTCCGATCCATGGCCGTATACCTAGCGGTTGCAGTCTTTTTTATGGGGACACCGATCTCGGTCTCTGCTGCAGTGACTGTGGATATTAAGGCGAACGGCTCAGACGGCCCGGTCACGATCACCAATGGTGACACTTATTCATATTCTTGGACCTCAACTGGTGCTACGATCTGCGACTTCACCTCACCCTTCCCCTCAAGTGTCACCTTGAGCGGCTCTAGCTCTG
>JBBUES010000071.1:0-3206 GCA_038056785.1 Patescibacteria group bacterium
GGCGCGCTTGGTAATCTCCATAGCACGGTCTACGAACTCACGAGCGAGTTCCTCGAGTTTGGCACGAGAGAGCTTCATGAGGAGGTGGCGTGGACCCGAAGCATCAGAGGTGATGAAAGGAATATTGATCTCAGTCTCTGTAGCGGTCGAGAGCTCGATCTTGGCCTTCTCTGCTGCTTCATCCAAACGCTGGAGGGCGAGCGCATCAGAGCGGACATCAATGCCGGATTCCTTCTTGTACTCCTCGGCAATGTAGTTGAGGACCTTCTGGTCGATGTCCTTACCTCCTAGGTGCGAGTCACCGTCAGTACTCTTCACTTCTACCACATCGTCCCCCACTTCGAGGATTGAGACGTCGAAGGTGCCTCCGCCGAAGTCGAAGACGGCGATCTTCTCGTTCTTCTTCTTATTGAAGCCATAAGCGAGAGCCGCTGCGGTAGGTTCGTTGATGATACGGAGCACTTCTAGTCCCGCAATCTGTCCGGCATCCTTGGTCGCTTGGCGCTGTGAGTCGTTGAAGTAAGCAGGGACAGTGATGATCGCCTGAGTGACCTTCTCTCCGAGCTTAGCTTCGGCATCGGCTTTTAATTTCTGCAATATCATGGCCGAGATCTCTTCTGGACGGTGGTCCTTGTCCCCCATCTTCACCAAGACTCCACCAGTTGGACCCTCCTTCATCTCATAAGGCACAGTGCCCTTGTCCTTCTGGACAGCTGGGTCGGCGAAGGTGTGACCAATGAAGCGCTTGATCCCGAAGACAGTGTTCTTGGGATTAGTGACCGCTTGACGCTTGGCAAGGAGACCCACGAGACGCTCGCCGGTCTTCGACACTGCGACGATAGAGGGGGTGGTGCGCACACCCTCTGCGTTCTCAATAATCTTAGGGGCACCCGCTTCCATGACTGCGACAGCAGAGAAGGTGGTGCCCAGATCGATACCAATGATTTTTGCCATATTGTTTTTATTTATTTAATTCGCCTATTTTCACTTTGGCGGGTCTAATAATTTTGCCTTGTAGTATATAACCTTTTTGCATCACTTCAAGAATCTGGTGATCCTCCTCCGGCTTCTCCGTCGGGACCACTCCGATCGATTCGTGGCGCCGAGGGTCGAAGGCTTCTCCCATAGGATTTTCCTCTGTGAGACCGTTCGATTTCAACACTGAGAGAAGTTGCTTGTAGATAACTTCTAGCTCCTTGTTGCCGTGTGGGAGAGATAACTCCAGACTATCCAGCACTGGCATTAATTCACTTATCAACTTCTCACTTACAAACTTAACAAACTCTTTTTTCCCCTCTTCGTCCCTCTTACGTATATTGACGAACTCCGCCTGAGATCTCTGCCAACCGTCTAAGTATTCCTTGGCCTTCTCTTCGGCCACCTTCAGCTTCTCCTTCAGTTTCTTGATAGACGCTTCTTGGGACTCCTCCACTAAGACTGAGTCATCTAGAGTCTCATCCCTTTCGATTTCAATATCATTTTCGTCGTTCATAGCTCTAATAGAATACTGATTTTGTGTCTCTAAATCAAGGCTCTTGCTTGACAAAACACCCATTTGGGTGTATGATGGTGATAGAGGTGCTATGAGAAAAACATGCCAAGACTTCCGAAAGGAAGAGAGTTCCAGCTACAGCCAAGGACGGCAGGTGAAGAACACTCTCCTGCATCACGACCTAGACTGCAAGGAATGCGGCGATTGGCTCAGAGAAGTCCGGGCCAAACGGAAGAAGGCGGAGGATGAGGAAGATGAGAACTAAATCGCCATCGCGGCGGTGGGGCACAAGCCCCACCTGCCCGATCGGTGGTTTTTTCATATAAACAAAAACAGACCGCTTGGTCTGTTTTTGTTTTGGTTTAACGCTTACTCCACTGAGGGGCCTTGCGGGCTTTCTTGAGGCCGAACTTACGGCGCTCTTTGGCACGAGGGTCACGCTTCAAGAGTCCTTTCACCTTGAGCTGAGTACGGAGAGCTGGTTCGTCCTTGATCACGCCGCGAGCAATACCGTGTCTGAGGGCTTGAGCCTGAGAAGAGATACCGCCACCATTGAGCTTGGCAGTAATAGTGTACTTGTTTGGTAGATTAGCGAGAGCCGAGAGGACGATAGCGCGAAGGTCTACAGTTGGGAAATAGTTTTCAAATTCGCGCTCGTTGACCACCACAGTAGTCTTGGCGGCTGGAGTAATGCGGACACGAGCCACAGAAGTCTTTCTGCGTCCGACGGTTTCTATGTATTTGTTATCTGTTGCAGTCATATTTAATCTTTGATTTTCAAATTCTTCATCATGCGAGGACGAAGCTTGTTCTTGGGAAGCATACCGTAAACGGCTCGGCGAAGCACCTCCTTGGCCCCCTTCTCCTCCACCACCTTGCCCATGGACTGGGTCTTGAGACCACCTGGGAAGCCAGAGTAGTGGTGGTACTCCTTGTCTACCATCTTCTTGTTGTTGAGCTTCATCGCACTTGCTGAAGTAACCTCTACTTCAACAACTGGGATGGTATTTTTTGAAAAATCGGTCCGATTTTTCCCCATGAGAAGGACCGCTACTTCAGTAGCGATTCTTCCTGGCACTCTTCCTTTGGCATCAATAGTGTATTTCATATATTAGACGAATTCGATCACAGCCTGTGGAGCTCCATCAGAAAGACGGCGAACCATCTTGGTGATGCGTGTGTATCCACCCTTCCTCTCCTCAAACCTCTTGGAGAGATCGGTAGCAATAATCTTGCCAGCAATCTTCCCTACTCTTGCCTCGAGCAAGCGACGAGAGGCTGGAGTGCCGGTCTTCCCTAGAGTGATGAGCTTCTCGAAGTAAGGGCGAAGTTCCTTGGCCTTGGCCTCGGTAGTCTTGATCTTGCCCTCGACCGCCAGCGCCAAGGCCAAAGACTTCATGAGAGCCACTCTCTGGTTCTTCTCTCTACCGAATTTTCTTTTGGTCTTGTGATACGACATGGCGGGGCTATTCTATCCTATTTGAGCGTAATTCCAAACTCGCCCAAGGCCTTCCTGATCTCTTGGATACCCTTGGCACCCAAACCTTCGATCTCAAGCAGGTCCTTCTCCTTCTTACGAGCTAGTCCTCCGACAGTGCGGATATTGGCACCATCAAGCGCATTCTGAGTACGAGCTGAGAGGTCGAGTGAGTCCATACGGGTCTTCAAGACCTCTGGATCCACCTCGCTCCGAGGAGTGGCTGAGTGAGCCTCG
>JBBUES010000072.1:0-2400 GCA_038056785.1 Patescibacteria group bacterium
AGTCCCTTACGTTGGGGAACGCGCTCTCACGCCCCCTAGCCGTCATAGCCTTGGTAGGCCATTACCCTACCAACTAGCTGATAGCCCGCAGGCCTTTCCTCAAGCGAATTGCTTCTTTACTCCTAAGAGACTATCTAGTATTAGTCCACCTTTCGGTGAATTATTCCAGACTCGAGGGGAAGTACCTACGTGTTACTAACTCGTCTGCCACTATCCCGTAAAATGTCTTGCGACACCACGGGACCGTTTGACTTGCATGCCTTATCCACGCCGCCAGCGTTCATCCTGAGCTAGGATCAAACTCTAAATTTAAATCACGTGGTGATAAATCACCATTAGAAGTTGAACGGAACAAAAGAGAAAACGATAGCACCACGCCATAGCTTTAGCGACGGCGGGTAAGTTTTACCTCTTGTTACGATTCGAGTTTGTATCCTGCTCAATTCCGCATCCTTAGTTGCTACTGGGGATGCGGACAGAATTCATTATTTAAGAATGTTTTGAGACTTGCTCACCCTTCGAAATAATTACAAGTAATTATTCTCAGGGTTTATTTCTCAAGTATTCAATTGTCAAAGGACCGTCGCCCTAACGACGGGTTTATTCGTAGTTAAGACGTGGGGATAAGTATACCTATATAGATATAGGAGTCAAGTCACCAAATATGGTTAAAATATGGCTTATATTAAAGCTGAAAGCGCGGGTCGAAGACCCGCGCTTTATCCCTAGAGCCTATAGAGCCCATGCTCTTTGAGCCACTCCACACTAAGCTCCGAGAAGGGCTCCTCTTTCTTCCACCACTCATTTAGAGCATGGAGAACGTTTGGGGTGATGTTTGGAGGAAATGGTCCTCGCAAAGGAAACCATTCCAACCTTTCGCATTTTTCAGGCTCGGCGTTCCTCACTTCCCCTGACCAAGTCGAGACGCGAAAGAAAAGATCCACTCGTGCCCCAGTCGGGTCGTGGGCAGGGCGATAGCTCGTATGCACATGCTCAGCGTCGCATGGGTCAAAATCAATGCCAATTTCTTCCTTCGACTCGCGCACGAGAGCTTCTCGAGGCAATTCGTCTCCCTCGATGTGACCAGACGGGACATTCCACATCCCATCTTGGTAGCCAGTGTTTTGGCGAAGGGCCAAGAGCACCATTCCAGTTTTGAGATCCGTGAGGAAGAGGTAGACCGCTGGCACAGCCTTGTGACGCTGCTTCTTACCGTACTCGCTTTCATTCATGAAGACCTCCAAAAGTCTGCCCGAGATACTATCCCACTTACTTCTTCTCTGCAATTTATAAAAACCGAAAGTGCGGGCCGAGGGGGCCCGCACTGTTTTCTTCACCACTTCTTGACCTGCCTCGGCGGCTCCGTGAGCTCGATGAGTTCAACTGGAACCGTATCCACCGCCCCTCCACTTAGGGGATCAATCACCTTGAGCGGGAACCTCGGATGCTCTGCATGGTGGATGGCCATCTGGTCATCCGGAGCATCGAATTCCCGTGTCGGACGGTTGTTGCCTTGTTCCAAGAAGCGCACCGTTGCACACACTAGCCGGTATCTCATAATCTACCCCCATTCAAATCTGCTCGAGATACTACTTTATTTCCCCTTCTTCTGCCAACCTTGGAAAGTTACGAGTAGTGGCGAAGCTACGAAGATCGAAGAGTAAGTACCAGCGATCAAACCGACGATCAGGAGGAGGGCAAAGGTCTGTGTGGCGGCCGAGCCGTAGATGTAGAGTGCGGCGAGGGTGATGAGGATGGTGAGCGAAGTGTTGATCGAGCGGGCGAAGGTCTGGCTGACCGACTTCCCTACCGTGAGTTCGAAGTCTTCATTCTGATTTCTCTCATTATTAATGGAAAGGTTCTCACGCACTCGGTCGAAGACTACGATGGTGTCATGCACAGAGTAGCCGAGGATGGCGAGAAGGCCAGTGACGAAGAGGAGATCAATCTCGATACCGAACAGGTGCCCGAGATAGACAAAGATTCCTGTTGGGATAACCACATCGTGAACGAGAGCAATGATAGTGGCAAGGCCATATTTCCAAGAAGCTACAGGCTTCGAGACTTTGCGGAAAGCGAAGGTCACGAAGAGCACGATCATGAGGATCACCACCGAGATAGCCTTGGTCGCCTTGCCCTGGAGCTCAGCTCCGGCGGTTGGACCAATAGTAGTCTGGCGTTCGATAGCTCCTCCTAGAGTAGTTTTCAAAGTAGCTTTCTCTGTCTCAGTTAGCTCACGGGTACGAATGACATAACCATCCTCACCTGTTGGACGGACCGAGAAGCCGCCAAAATCATTCTTAGCAATCGCCTCTTCGAGGACAGCCTTCTCTGGCAGAGCACTTCCATAGTGCACCTCGGTCAGAGTGCCTCCCTTGAAGTCGATCGAGAGTCGGAAGC
>JBBUES010000073.1:0-2566 GCA_038056785.1 Patescibacteria group bacterium
AGAAGTCAGTATCGTTGGTTGTACTGTCAGAAGCCTCGTCGAGCTTGAGCTTGAGTCTCTCGATTTTGATATCGGAAGTCTTAGCCTCGAGCTTGATGCCGAGAACATCTCTCTTGCTGTCACCCTCGTAAAGCTTCGCAGAAGCTGGAGTTGGGTTGAGAGAAACAGTGATAGTGCCTTCAACACCAGGGGTGCTGATGGTACCAGAAGTGACGCCACCAATGGTGGTGCCTGGAACGGTGCCAGTTGCGCCGGTTGAGCCGTTAAGCTTTGCGCGGGACATTGGACCGAAGAAGCCAGTAGATGGAAGACCAACTGCTGCCTGCCACTTCATAACTGCAGATTTAGTAAGAGAACCGAAGTAACCCATAGCTACACCTGAAGGCATAACGAGGTAACCATTGGAGACGAGGACCTGCTGAAGAGCAGATACCTGGGCGCCAGTGGAGCCTACAGTCAAGTCAGCGGTGAAGGTAGTTCCTACGGAAGTTGTGCCACCCTGAAGAGCGGACAACTGTGCCATAAGTGCATTGATCTGAGCCTGAAGTTCAGCAACAGTAACAGCGGAAGCCGGAGCTACCATGCTGAGACCGAGTGCGAGGGACAAGCCGATCGTTGCGATTCTTGCTTTTAACATTTTTAATTTTTTATTGTGCGCTTACGCTCCCCTTATTAATTTCTAATTTTTGTTGGGGAACGCAAACGGGTACTAATTTGCCGAGAACGGATAAGCCTTTCTCGGCAAGCCCAACTACCCATTACAGGCAGTCGGGACTGCTATTAATTTCACACCCTTAAAGTATACAAGGGAATGTGGAGCCAAAGTACCGAATGTACTGTGGATAAGCATCATTCTAGCACTTTTAGCCATTTTGGACAAGGGTATATCTACTCCAACGCTTCTCCCCAATCTTCCTTAGGATGCCAGCGGCCACCATGGCGGAGAGCTCTCTCTGGATAGTCTTTTCACTACAACCGCTGATAAGTGGAGAAACGTCCTTAATCATGATTTCTTTCTTACGCTTCAGGAGGTTGATGATGGTGCTCTGGCGGCCGTTCTTCTTCACAGAGACAGCGCCGAACTGTTTCAAGGGCTTAGGAGCTGGTTCACCCAGCAATTCTCTCTTGAATTCCTTCTTCACCACAGGCTCAGAGATAATTTTGTCCTTTACCATATTCTCGGGTAGAGGAGCGCTGATCTGGGGATCGCGAGGAGGGGTAGAGAAGAACTTCTCAGAGAGCACTGCTCGTCCACCACTCTCCTCTAGTCCGGCAGGAAAGCCTATGAGATCAAGATATTTTGAAAACTCCTGAGCGAGGAGTGAGTGGTTGATATCAGAAAGCAGGCCCACATTCTTGGCCATAGAAAGAAGGGCTACAATCTCCAAAACAGTTTGTCTATTTTCCAATCCGGCGTAGTCGCGTTCTTCGAAAAGATAGCTCTTAAAGGACAGGCTCGAGGAGAGTAAATGAGAAGAGAGTTCACGCAGTTTCCACTTGAGAGGCTCTTGGTCAGCGAAAAAACTGGTCACCAAGTATACGGCGGAGGCTAGCTTATTCACTTTTTTGGCTGTATCGGACATAAGTATAAAATATGGCTTATTTGCTTTGTCTTTTATCTGTCCTTTAACTTTACCACATTTTGTCCTTTATTGCAAGCAAGTCCATTATCACTTTCAAAGACAAATATTGCAAGAGGAATTTGTCTTAAAACTGTGGAGAACCTGTGTGTTATTATGATGAGCAAATGCCACGCAAAAAGAGACCTAGCAAGGATGCTGAAAGTGAAGGTGGAATGCCCTCCTTCAAGCTCACCTCCCGTGAGACCTCCAACACCATCCTCGGCATCTTCTCTATAGTAGTCTCGCTCTTCCTCCTTCTAGGTGCCTTCGGTCTAGGAGGTCGTGTGGGGGCTCTGACCTTCGACCTCCTCACCTATCTCTCTGGCGTTGGTTACTATCTCTTACCTATTGTCTTCCTCCTCCTCGCCGTCTCCCTCATCCATGAGCGAGAACGTGAGTTCGCCCTACCGCAGATCCTTGGCTCCATCCTGCTCTTCCTCTCGTCGCTTGGTTTCGTCAACTTGGTTTCCGAGAAGGGTGGGGTGATCGGTGGTCTCATCTCCAACCCTCTCGTCTCACTCTTCGATATCTATGTGAGTGCTCTTATACTGCTCGCTCTCACCGCTATCGCCATCCTCGTCATCTTCGACATTTCTCTCCGAGTGGATCTCGGTCATATTTATCGCAAACTCTTCTCGAAAGAGGTACCCGGAATCGAAACTGCAGCTGAGTCTCTAGCGGTCAACAAGGCGATAGAGAAGATTGCTGAGAGAGCTGAAGAGAATACTCCTCGCATGGCCTCAGCGGGGAATGCTAACAGGTCCAAGAAGGAGGAGGACGTCTTCTCTCCCATCGTCATCCGGAAAAGCGGCAAGGTCTGGACTCCTCCCCCACTCTCACTTCTCGAGCGTGACAGCGGCAAGCCAGGCGTGGGTGACATCAAGGCGAATGCGAACCTGATCAAGAGAACCCTGCTCAACTTCGGCATCATGGTAGAAATGGAT
>JBBUES010000074.1:0-3719 GCA_038056785.1 Patescibacteria group bacterium
AGCAGCATGTTTGTCACCAATGATGTCTGTAGAGACAAGTTGGTCCCGAGTGGCGGCAAGAATACCATCCCAGCGCTTGTCGTGCGAAGCATTTTCTAAAATAGTATTAATCTCTTCTTTAGTAGTCTCACGTTCGGCGAGGAAGACTACAGAAGAAAGCGAACCAGTAGCCACTGGCACTCGCATAGCCACACCGTCGAACTTACCCAAGAGCTCATGCACAGCTCTACCTACCGCAATAGCAGCACCGGTAGTCGAAGGCACGATGTTAATCCCTGCAGCACGACCTCGGCGGTAGTCTTCACCCTTAGTGGGACCATCAACTAAGGATTGAGTGGCAGTGTAGCCATGAGCAGTGTTGAGGAAGGCTTTCTTGATGCCGATCGTTTCATTGAGAATCTCCATAATTGGCGAAACGGAGTTGGTAGTACAGGAACCGTTGGAAGTGATGAGGCATTTACCAAGATCAGACTCATTTACTCCCATAAGAACAGTTCTGGCTTCCTCAGTATCCTCGTCCTTAGCTGGTGCAGTGATAACTACACGCTTGGCGCCGGCTTTGAGGTGAGCCCCAGCCTTGGCATAACTTTCGAAAGCTCCTGAAGCTTCGACCACCACGTCTATGTCTAGCTCTCCCCAAGGTAGCAAGCTTGGGTCCTTCTCCTGAATAAATTTTGCAGTGAACTCTCCCTCCCAGTGACCGTAGACACTGTCGTGTTTCAAAAGATATTTAAGGTTCTCCAAATCTCCCAAGTCGTTGACAGCCACAACCTCAAGTTCCGGCTTCTCCTTAGCCAGTTTGTAAAAAGCTCTGCCGATACGCCCAAACCCATTAATAGAGACACGAATAGGTTTATTCGTGTCTCGAGTTGTTTTGTTCATTGATCAAATTGTAGCACGACCTACTCTGCTTTTGGTTCTTCAGTCTTGGGTTCTGTCTTGGTGTGAGCACGGACATCTACTTCGTAACTAGTGTTCTGAGATTCGAAGAAGTTCACAAGCTCAAACACATCAGTAGCAGTCCCCATCCACTTGGCAGGGTTAGTGGCGCCATAGTGAGCAGCTAGACCCAGTTCCTCGAGTCTTCTATCAGCTACATACTGGACATACTGGTTTACATACTCGGCGTTGAGACCCAGGATCCCGTTCGGGAAGAGGTCTTTGTTGTAGGCAGTCTCTAGATCTACACCTTCAATGACGAGAGCTCTGATCTCGTTGGCAAACTCTTCGGTCAGAAGTTCTTGATTCTCTTCGAGAATGGTGTGCACAAGCTGGATGCCGAACTTGAGATGGAGAGACTCGTCACGAAGGACCCAGTTGATCATGGAGCCGAAGTTACGAAGGATGTTCCTCTGACGGAAGGAGAGTGCCACCATGAAGCCCGAGTAGAACCAGATGCCTTCCATGACGATGTTGGTAGCAACCAAGTTGCGGATGAAGTTCTTCTTGCCCTCCGCCGTCTCAATGTCCAAAGTTTCCTCTGTCATCCTCTTCAAGTAGCGGTTGATGTAGGCTTCCTTGGCGACCATTGAGGGTACGCTGAGATGGAGGTCGAAGATCTTCTCCTTATCAAACGGGAAGGTCTCAAGCACGTATTCGAATGAGACACAGTGGTTGGCTTCCTCCCACATTTGCTTGGCAAGGTAGAGATGGCACTCGGGAGACTTGAGGTAAGGATAAATGCCGAGAGCAATCGAGCGGTTGACTATGAGTTCTGCTGGGTTGAAGAAGGCCATGAGGAAGGTCACTGAGTGACGCTCGTCCTCTGTCATGCGAGCCCAGTCTTGCAGGTCCTCTTGCAAAGCAATTTCGTGAGGGAACCAAGTGTTCCTCACTGCCTGGTTGTAGAGATCGTAGGCCCATTTGTAGCGAATGGGGTGGAGATTCATGTCGTCCGGAGTGGCTTTGCCTATGAGCATAATTTTTTAATTTCTAATTTTCAATTTCTAATAAATTTCACTGGCAACTCTCACAAAGAAGTGAGTCCTGTGGGTCCTCAGGTCCATGTACGACCATCTTGGGCTTAGGTACCTCAACTTCAACCGGGACAACAGGAACCTGGGCGAAGCCTTTTGTTACTGGTTGTTCTACAACAACTATCGGTTCAGGTACAGTAACGATAGCTAGCTCTGGCACTATGATCGCTGCTGGTTCTGGAGCTTTGACGAAGTTGAGTTGATTGCTAGCAGCCGCAAAGCCGATAGCACCGAAGCCCTTCTTACCTGTCATCTCTGACTTGTTGACCTTCACGGTGGACTGCTCTGCCGTATGGCGAGGCTTCATGTGGAGGTAGTAGGTAGACTTCACCCCCTTCTCCCAAGCGGTGGTATAGATTTTCATGGTCTCGTCGATGTCTCTGGTCTCGAGATACATGTTTCTCGAGAGAGCCTGGTCCACCCACTTCTGGGCACGGGCCGCCACTTCGATATAAGCGTACGGCGAAGTGGTGAAAGAGGTTTTGTAAACTTGTTTCAAATGATCCGGCACCTCTTCGATCTGTGAGA
Source organism: Patescibacteria group bacterium (assembly GCA_038056785.1). Lineage (GTDB taxonomy): Bacteria > Patescibacteriota > Minisyncoccia > Phycocordibacterales > Zambryskibacteraceae > UBA5004. The sequence goes on from JBBUES010000074.1 coordinate 2,505, forward strand.
GATCGCCTTGGCGTTCGATGATCTTGGGGCCGACAGTCTCCCAGAGACCTAGGTTCTTCAAATCCTTCACCAAGTTGGGGTTCATATCCAAGTACTTACCTGAAAGAGTGTTGCGAGAGAAGACTTGGGCGAAACGTGGATCAATACCAGGTACGGTACCAGCGACCAGACCAATAGTGGCGTTCGGTGCGATGGCCATGAGAGTAGCGTTTCTCATACCCTGCCTCACCTTCTCTCTCAAGATATTCCAATCCAAGCCCTTGTGCTTGGATTCCTTGAAAACTGAAAGCGGTTCGCCACGCTCCTTCTCGAGCTTGTGAATGCTGTCTACCGGCACCAGACCCTTAGACCAACCGGAGCCCTTGAAGTGAGTGTAGGAACCACGCTCTTTGGCCAAGTTGGCACTCTCGTCGATCGCCATGTAAGAAATGAATTCGAAGACTCGGTCGGTGAAATCCCAAGCATGAGGTGAGTCATAAGACATACCAAACTGCTCGAGTACATCTGAGAGACCCATCACGCCAAGACCGACTGCACGGTTCTCTATGTCTGAGCGAGCGGCTTCCTTGATAGGAAGGAGGTTGATATCGATAAGGTTGTCGAGCTGGCGCACTGAGAAGCGAACGGACTCCTCGAGCTTCTGCCACTTGATCTCCTTGTTGCTAATGTGAGCAGCGAGATTGATCGACGCAAGGTTACAAACAGCAATGTTGTTCTTGTCCTGAGGCAGAGTGATCTCGGTGCAGAGGTTCGACATGTGGATCGTACCGGTGTTGTTGTTGAGCGCACGCACGTTGATAGAGTCCTTCCAGACAAGCCATGGATGCGAAGTGGTCTGGAGTGAGACCAGCATCTTCCTGTAGAGGTCCTTGGCTGCCATCTTCTTGAACATCTTGATCTTCCCAGCCTCCGCCATCTCGATGTACTCGTTGTAACGCTTGGAGAAAGCTGCGCCATAGAGCTCGTTGAGGTCTGCTGTGTCGGCTGGGTCGAAGAGGTACCAATCCTGCTCCTTCTTCACTCGGTTCATGAACTCGTCTGAGATATAGGCAGCGGTGTTAGCTGTCCTCATGCGGATGTGATCATCTCCGGCGTTGTGCTTCCAGTCGATGAACTCTGGGAAGTCCAAGTGCCAGTTCTCCATGTAGAAACAGAGGGCACCTCGGCGCTTGCCGGCACGCATGATGGCATGGATAGCGACATCGATAATCTTCG
>JBBUES010000075.1:0-7253 GCA_038056785.1 Patescibacteria group bacterium
TACCTCCAACGACTACAAGGATGCTTGGATTATTGGCTACGCCCCCAACCTCGTCATCGGAGCCTGGGTCGGCAACAACGACAACACCCCTATGGAGAAGAAGGTGGCGGGACTAATCGTTTCGCCTCTTTGGAGAGAGTTGATGGATAAGACACTACCGAACTTCCCTATCGAATCTTTCAACCCTCCTCAAGCTGAGAACTACGCCTCTCTGAAGCCCATCCTCCGTGGCGAGATGGGCCTAGAACCGCACTCTATCCTCTACTTTGTAGACAAGGACAACCCACGTGGACCCATGCCTTCAAACCCAGCCTCAGACGGTCAGTTCAACAACTGGGAATACGGGGTACGCCGCTGGTACCTTTCTTATAATCCTACCCCTATAGCACCCACACCAACCCTACCGATACAAGATCCTACTAATAGGGGCTTTATACCTCTCCCGAATTTCTGAGAGAATTAACTCTTCTTTGAGCTTTATTGCATTATTCACGGCACCACTCGCGGTGATAGAAAGCACTCCTTCTTTTATAGCAATATTTTCGAGAGGAAGATTAATTCCAATTCTTTCCATTATTACACCAGCAATCGCCTCTTTGGTATGAGTATCTTTATTTAATGATAAGGAAAAACGTTTAAGTAAATCGGCAAGATTGAGCATGGTTCAATGGACTCACCACAAGTTTAAGATTGATTCATTGGCATAACAAGGTAAAGGAAGCTGGTATCGCCCACACCTGAGACTAGAATAGGTTTTGCTTGGCCACTGAAGGTGAGAGTAAGACTGTCTGGAGTGATGGACTGGAAGCAGTCGGTAAAGTAGCGATGATTTACATTGATAGAAATCTCTTCTCCCTCAATTACCGCATCAAGGTTATGAGTGCTCTCTCCTAAGGTGGAATTCTTGGTCTCGATGGTGAACTGTTTGGAGACAGGGTTTAGCTTTAAGGTTAGTTGATTGAAGGAATCAGAGAAGATGAGGCTGGTCTTGAGAGAGTTGATGAGGTCTTGCTTGAGAAGAACGACAGAAGTGGTGGTTTGTTTAGGAATAATCTGACGATAGTCTGGGAAATTACCCTCAATAATGCGTGAAGTGAGATAAACTCCACCAGAACGCAGGGCTAGTTGGTGCTCCTCGATAGAGATTGAAATTTCTTCCTCACCACGGTCAAAGATTTTAATAATTTCTAGAGCATTTTTCTGCGGAATAAGGATTTGTTTAAAATGAGGCATATTCTTGATCCTCACCTTCTTCTCAGCCAAACGGAAGGAGTCTGTAGCTGCGAAAGTAAGAAACTCCCCTTCATGAGTAATGGATATAGATGAGAGTTCTGGCTTCACACTCCCTACAGCCGCAGCATAAATCACCGATCTAATACCAAAGACGAAGTCTCTAGCTGGAATAGTGAAGGCGTGATCATCCCCCACTTCAGGAATAATAGGGAATTCTTCACTAGGAAGGGTCTTGAGGTTGGTTTTAGTAGAAGAGGTCTTAATTTCAACCACCTGATCTTTAGTAGTAAGGGTAATATTGCGATCCTTAGTAAGAGAGGAAATGAATGAAGAGATTACATGAGCTGGCACCACCACCACCCCAGGTTCTATCACCTTCACAGGCAAGGTAATAGAAATACCGAGATCAAGATTAGTAGCCTTGATAACTAAAGAATTTTGATGAGCATCTAAATAAAATCCTGAGAGGACTGGGAGAGTAGTGTTTTTACCAGCGATCTTATCCGCCTTACTGAGAGCCTCTTCTAGTTGTTCCTTAATGCATTCTATTTTCATATATAAATTTTATTAATACCTATTAGCCTTGTGGAGTATGGGGATAATTATTTTATGGCTTAGATAAATAGGTTTTTAGAATTTTGAGAATTTGGTGGTGTGGATAAGTGCCTAGAACTTACCCCCACATACAGACACTAACTGACTTTTGGAGAAAACTCAATGTCTTCTCCCCAGACTCTTCTAGCCTCTTTCCCCACCCTTTCCCCAGAGTTATACCGCTAAAAGAGTCCTGATCTGCCCTATCTCCTCCACGAGTTCTTGGTCTGTTTTGATATCGTTCTTAATCTTCTCGCAGGAGTGGATGACGGTGGTGTGATCTCTCCCACCCAACTTCTGCCCAATAGAAGGATAAGAGATGTTGAAGTCTTCTCGCAAGACGTACATGATAATCTGTCTGGGCCTAATCACCTCCTTGTGACGCGTTTTTTCATAAATACTCTCTTCTTTAATGTTGTAGAAGTCAGTAATAATCCTCACTACATCTTTAACGGCAATGGTTTTCCTTGGTTTAACGTTGTTTTTAATGTAATTTCTCACGTCTAGCATAGTCAGTTCCTTGCCCTTAAGTTCTGCTTGGCAGAGGAGGGTGTTCACTGCACCCTCCAACTCTCGAATGTTCCCGTTGAGGGTGTGGGCTAGGTAGTCAATCACCTCTGTAGAGAGTGGGACGCCCTGCTGCCTAGCTTTGTTGGAGATAATGGCAATACGGGACTCCTTGTCTGGTGCTGGGATGTCTACAGTCATCCCAGCCGAGAGGCGGGATTTGAGTCTGTCTTCGAGGCCGGTGATGAAGTGGGGATGTTTGTCTGAGGAGAATATAATCTGGCGGTTGTTATCGTAGAGTGTGTTGAAGAGGTGGAAGAGTTCTTCTTGGAACTTCTGTTTGTCTGAGAAGAATTGAATGTCGTCTACGATTAGAACGTCGTATTTGCGATACTTCTCCTTGAAAACGTTCATTTTCTGGTGTTGTAAGGCGTTCATGCAGTCTTGTCCGAACTGTTCCGAGGTCATGTAGTAGACCTTCTTCCCTGGAGAGGTGGTCTTGATGTGGTTGCCTATAGCCTGGATCAGGTGAGTTTTGCCGTGCCCTGTTGAACCGTGGATGAAGAGCGGGTTGTACATGATTCCAGGTTTCTTGATGACCGCCTGGGCGGCAGCATGAGCTAGTTCGTTGAAGGGGCCAATGACGAAGCTTTCGAAGGTGTAGCGAGGGTTGAGGTTATCTTCCTTGCTTACCAAGGCTTCAGTGAGAGGAAGCTCACGGGTATTACTGCCAACGTCTTTGTTGGGCCTCTCCTCTCTACGGCGAGCCTCCTCCTTGTTGACCACATACTCTACTGCGTGGATAGAGTTCTCGAGGTTGCGGAGGTTTCTAAGGATGGCGCTGTGGTACTTGGTGAGAAGCCACTCCTTCACAAAGGCATTGGGGACCGAGAGGACCACTACCCCACTGTCTTCCTTGACCAAACGGGTGTCCTTAAACCAAGTGCTGAAGTTGGCCTTGGAGACATCGAGCTCCATTTCCACCAGTACGCTTTGCCAAAGTTGTTTGAGATCCATTTTTCTTTACGTTGGCTCCTATCATAGCCTTTTTGCCCTTCCTATCAAAACTTGAAATAAGCTTTAAATGTGTTTATAATGTGTTCATAACCTGTTTATAAAAATAGTTTGACAATAGCTCACTATAAATGTCTACAACATTCCAACCCAAGAAGCGCAAGAGAGCTCGAGCCCACGGCTTCCTCTCTAGGCAGAAGACCTCCACTGGCAAGCGGACCATCCGCGCTCGTCGTAGGAAGGGTCGCTCCAAGCTCGCTGTTTAATGAACTTTTTCTCATTACGTCTTTCTCCTCACGATAACGTCAAGGTTATTATTTCTGTTTCCAAAAAGGTTTCCAAGAGTGCTGTAGTCAGAAACACTATTAAACGCCGCATTCGTCCTATTGTGAAAAAACTCTTTTTGAAACCAGCTCAGTACTTATTGGTGGTAAGGCCAGGTGCAGAGAAGTTGAAGGGCAAAGAATTAGAATTAGAATTATCTAAGCTAGAAAGCTACAAAGCTAATAAGCTATAATATCTTAATGTCCTATCTCTACCATACTTTTTTCTTCGACCCGCTCTATAACACCCTTCTCTTGCTCTTCAAGGTCTTACCTTGGGCTGATGCGGGTATTGTGATCATCCTTCTCACCGTCTTGGTGCGCCTCATCCTCTTCCCTCTCTCGAGGAAGGCGGTGGTCACTCAGGTTAAGATGGCGGAGATTGCCCCAGAGTTGGAAGAGATCAAGGGACGCTACAAGGACAAACCAGAAGAGCAGGCCAAGAAGACCTTGGCTCTGTATAAGGAGAAGGGGGTCAATCCTTTCTCCGGCATCTTAGTGATTATCATCCAAATCCCACTTATGATTGCGCTCTATCAGATCTTCCTCCACTTTGCTGAGGTAAGGACGGATCTTCTCTACTCCTTCGTTACAGCGCCAGGGCAGGTCAATACCGTCTTTCTCGGCTTGGTGGACTTGGCAGGCAAGAGTGCTGTCATTGCCCTTTTAGCCGCCCTCTCTACCTACTTCCAACTTCAGATAGCTGGTCGAGGCCAGAGCGCTCCTAAGGGCAACTCCTTCGGGGACAACCTCACTAGAAACATGCAGACTCAGATGAAGTACATCTTCCCTGTGATTGTCTTCTTTATCTCCTATCGTATCTCAGGTGTGATCGCTCTCTACTGGCTGACCACCAACCTCTTCAGCATCGCTCAAGATTTGTACGTAAGGAGCACACTCACTAAAGCGAAAGCTTCCTAGCTATTGCAATCTCACTGCCCAGAGGGTTTGGTCTCGCTTGTTTATAAATACGAGGAAGTCTTCTTGAGTGGTGACTCTCAGGTCGGAGACATCGATATCCATATCGAATTCAGTCTTAGGCTCACTGACTAGCTGGGCTGATTCTGAAACAGTATCGAAACGCCAGAGGTAGTCTGTGAAGTGAGTAATACCAAGGTACCAGTTGTCTGGTTCCGAGCTGGTGAGACCGCCGAGTGGTGTGCCACAGAAGAAGACGTTAATATTCTTGGTGCTCCAGACACACTTCTCGGCGAGGGAGGCTGGCAGGATTTCAGAGACGGCATTGTTCTCCAGATTTTTTACAAAGAGTTTGGGAATACCTCCTTCGTTATAAGAATATAAGAGCCTTGTGCCACTATTATTAGCCACCACAGTGAGCCCTGGGAGAGGGCCAAGTAGCTTGGTGAGGCTGCCACCACCTGAAGGGAGTGAGTAGGCATAACCGGCGGCAGTGGCGCTTGCCTTGGTGTAGACCAGCAGGTTGTTGCCAAACTTGCCCAGACGCCAGTTGTTGAAGGCTGAGGAGAAGAGGGTACGCTGGCTTCCACCTATGAAGTCCGAAGATCCGATACTCGAATTATCTTTCAGTACATAGTAGAGACTGTTGCCAGTCCCGACCAAGATGCTACTGAGGCCGCCTCTAAGGTTTGCTGCCGCAACGGTGTAGAGAGCATCAGTGGCTTGTGGTGAGCTCGTCGAAGCCAAAGTAGACTTGGGGGCAGTCAGAGTGAGCGAAGTGTTCTTCACTACGTCAGTGTCCCCTTCCAGGAAGCGCAGGAGCACACTGGAGCCGTCGCTCCGGAAGTGAGCTTCGTAGATCTTAGGCAGAGTGTTGTTGGTAATTTTCTTCTTGGCTAGAGTTGTGGCGCCAGTTTTGGGTAGCGTCACTTCAGAGATGTGGCCTGTCCCTCTGTCTACATAACGCACTATAGTGTCGCCTCCCCTGGCGAATACGACGAAGCCAGCAGAGGGTGTATTAGAAATGCGGAACAATGTTTCTTCACTCGAAATATTCTGATCGTCGAAGGCGGTGGTCTCTCCTACAGTCTCGGTACCGAGCGCTGGAATATTGATATCCCCCCCCGCTGTGCCGAAGGGCGAGCCTCCGGTTGGAATGGTTGCTACAGGTGTGGTTGTAGAAGTATCACGCAAGAAGAACCAGGCGATAAGGGAGAAGAGTAATGCAATACCAACGATGATTAAAGTTTTTTTCATAAGTTTATCCTCCACTTACAGCAACATCCCAGTGGGGCGCCCATTGTGACCCTGCATTAGGAGGTCTGTGTGTTTCCCATACATAAGGAACGCCACCAGGAGATTGGAAAACTCTATCACCGTTGCTTCGTGGCCTAACTTCCTGATAGGTGCTTGTAATAAAGTTAGTTAACGCTTCCCCATCATTTCTACTTCTTAAATCCACTTTATACCCGCTCCCATGGTCAATCTCACCTTCTCTATGGGTGCCACCTGTCGCTGAGGTAACAATCACATTACAACCACACTGGTTGTGAAGCCTTACAACTTCATCAATAGTGCCTTGTCTAAGACCAGCTAAGATGATTGTAGGGTCAAAGTCTATATTTTCAGCATCGAACTGATTCCTCACCTCCTCTGCAGATAGGCCACCTTCTCCAACCGCACTTTTTTTTGAATTGGTATCAATTGTTGTGGGTATACGATCAATGCTTAGATTTAAATAGACCAAATTTGGGTTAATAGTATTCAAGATCAACCATGCACTCATGGCCAAGAGGAGTCCCCACAAGGCATCTTCGATGATACCCTTGGCCTCCTCCTTACCACCGAAGGCGTCTGTGGAGATGTACTTCACTCCAGCATAGATCAGCATGATGACGGCCAGGCCGCTGGCGATAGCGATCATGAGCTTGAAGAGGCCAGGAAGGAACTTGGCCGTGGTGGTTTGGCACACCTCGTTGGGATCCCCCTTCCCATTACAACTCTCGTCTATGGGTATAGGGGCGAGAAGTGTGTAGGGGGTGGGCTCAGGGTCTGCAGCGAGAGTTGGAGTAGGAAGTAGGGAGAAAGAGGTAAGTAGAAAGAGGGGCACGAGCATCCATCTCATATTCCCAACTCCGTACTTCTTACTTCTATTAGTTTTCATTGCCGAATTTTATCAAGAAATTTTTAATCAGGTTTAGCATGATAACCTTATCGTTATTGAAATCGAGTCGTATCGAGGCCCTGCCTCCCCCCTCTTCCGGTGCGCGGTAAGTGACAGAGCCACCCGCTTCCGCCGCGTTATTATTCGCACTCCACTTATAGCTGAGGTTTGGAGCCTGGCGCTTGGTGCTAGGGGCGAAGAATGGAAAGGCGGTGAAGGTAACCTCCTTGCCTTCCAGCGTGTAACCCTCCCCTACTTCTCTATGGAACATGAAGCCGTAGAGAGGATTGTTCTCATAGACAGCAAGAGTTGGTGAGGTGGGGGTGAGTATTATAGAAGTATCAGCTAGCAACTCCTCCTCACCCCTGACAATCTCCACCTTGATCACCACAGGCTTACTGAAGATTGAGTCCAGAAGAGAGATTGAGTTCCTCCCTACACCAGATAAGTTCCCCAATACAGTGCCGTTCTTGCTCCAGACATAGTCAAGATTTGCAGGG
>JBBUES010000076.1:0-7189 GCA_038056785.1 Patescibacteria group bacterium
TAGCTAAGTCGGGAAAGGATAAATTCTGAAAGCATCTAAGAATGAAGCCAACCCCGAGATTAGGAAACGTTTGAGGGCCGTGAGAGATGATCACGTTGATAGGCGTCAGGTGTAAGCACAGCAATGTGTTGAGCCGAGGCGTACTAATTACCCGAATCTTATTAGGAAATTTGGAAACCACTTCATGAGAGTTAAATCTTGTGAGGATCCAAGCTTCATCCGCCTTCGGGCGAAGTCTGTCCTGCTAAATGAAATCAACTCATACAATATTGTGTATTGAACGATGGGATCTTTCCCACATGTTCTTGCTGGAGTTTCGTTCTCCGAATCCTCGGGGGATGAAAATAGCAGCACTTCAGCAAGGTGATGGTGGGCCGATGAAGCGCTGTGCTTCAAAGGCCACTGTTACCAGCCGATCTCTGATCGGTCCGTCGTTCAGTACACAATAAGATTTCGAAAATTATGTTCTGGTGCTTCGTCGCTGGGGTGAGCACGGGATTGGGACCCGTGCGCAAGACCGGAGCACGACGGTGCGAGGTGGGGTCGAGGAAAATTTCAGTAGAAATTTATCCGTGACACTCCATTCTCATTCAAAAAAGTTCACCAAAAATTTCGAGTTTTATGTTCTGGTGCTTCATCGCGAGGGTCACACCCGTTCTCATTCCGAACACGGAAGTTAAGCCTCGTTGAGGCGATGATAGTCGCAAGGCGAAAGTAGCTAGGCGCCAGAACATAGTATTTGAATAAAATTTTTTGGTGACGAACACAGCAGTTAATCACACATAATTTCCTGCTGGAAATTTGCGCGATCCCAGCTCGGCTCGTCAGCCTGCGCTTCTGAAAGCTTCGAGCCCTCGCTTTCAGCCCAGTTGAGGCGATGATAGTCGCAAGCGAATTGAAGTTGGGTCCCACCCCAACCTCAACTAGGCGCCAGAACATAGAGTTTGAAATCTGCATCCAAATAATGGCCTCAAATAAGGCCTATTTTTGATATCCAAATAATGCTTGACAAACATCGTTAAGTATGATAAGATAAGAAAAGAAGGAGAATTTATGGCCCTAGGACCAAATAGCCAAGTCTTGAATAGTCACGATACTTACTGGGCGGAATACTTTGAAGCTCAGATTGACATACAGATGAAGTTTCGTGGGTTCGATGAGAATGGGGATTTCTTTTGTCAGGTGAGTGGTGACGCAGATGAAATTGTCATCAACGAAGTCGTTCGCCGCTACAAGGCTAAGGGGTGGTCAAGTGTAGAATTCGTTCGCACTGGCTACAGATGGAAATTTAAGAAGTAGTTAGAAGCTGGTTCCTTTGATTCGCAGTTGAGTCTATAGAGAAAGTTCGCTACTCTCCGTCGTAAGTTCACGTTCACCACGAGCATAGTAAGCTCGCCAAGCTGGGTCTAGTGCCCGGCTTTTTGTTATACTAAACACATATGAACGACTGGGCACGCTCACGCAAAAGAATCATTCTCGCCATTGTTTTGTTGGCTGTGGCTATTCTGGTGGGAGTGCCCTTCTTCCTCCTTTTCTACCAGGTTCCCACTTGCTCAGACGGGGTGATGAACGGGGATGAGAGTGGCGTAGACTGCGGTGGCTCTTGCGCAAGGCTCTGCAATGCAGAATCTCTCCCTATAATTTCCAAGGGTGATCCACGGGTACTTACTATTGCACCGAACACCTTCGAAGTGGTCTCTCTGGTCGAGAATCCCAACCAGAGTGCTGAGATCCGTCAGGCCAAGTACACTTTCAAAATTTATGATGCGGCAGGAGTTATCCCAGTCAAGGTGGTCGAAGGTTCCACCTTCGTACCCAGAGGAGCAAGCTTCGCCATCTTCGAAGGCCCCTTCACCTTGGAGGCAGGAGTGACTCCTGCCCGAGCGACGCTCGAGTGGGAGGTGGACGCCCTCTCTTGGGAGAAGAGCGATGCAGCAGAACCCTCAGTTGAACTAGCGGGTATTGCTCTCTCGGAGGCGAGTACCACCCCTCGACTCAGCGCTGTGGTCGAGAATCTTTCTCTGGGTCAGGTTTCTAATCTAGATTTCGTGGCTCTCATTTCTGACTCTGAAGGCAACCTCTTCGCCGCTTCAAAAACTTTTATTGACAATATTGCACCAGGGGAGAGTGCTCCTATTGTATTTATCTGGCCCCGACCTTTTGTAAAAGAAGCTACACAGATAGAAATTGTGAAGAGAATCTTTCCAGACAGAAGCTTTATCAAATAGTGATGCAGGGAACTTGGTTTAACAAATTTCTAGACAGGATCCATCTCGACTGGTACCTGTTTGTCCCAGCGTTTCTGATCTCACTCGCCGGACTCGTGACCATGAACTCCTTTGCTGGAGACAACTACTTCTTCATGCGTCAGAGTATGTGGATCCTTATTTCGGTTTGTGTGTTCCTAGCAGCTACTATGATCGACTGGCGCTTCTTGCGCAGGACATCTGTCTTGGTGCCAATCTTTTTGCTTATCGTTGGGATCTTGGGTATCTTGCTTGTAGTGGGGGAGGTGACTCGTGGTATCCAAGGTTGGTTTCGCATAGGTTCCTTGGCGTTTCAACCCTCAGACCCGGCCAAGATCATCCTGATCTTGATGCTTTCCAAATATTTTTCTCGCAGGCACATCGAGATCAAGAACTTGCGGCACATTCTTGTCTCTGGGCTCTATGCTTTCCTCGTCTTCATTCTCGTCTTCCTCCAGCCGGACTTCGGAGGGGCGATCGTCCTCTTTGGGGTCTGGTTCGGCATGGTGCTCCTCTCTGGTATTTCCAAGAAGCATTTGGCTTTCGTAGCAATCGGGGGGCTGATCATAGTGGCAGGCTTGTGGATGTTCGTCTTCGCTCCGTATCAGAAGGCGAGAATTCTGACCTTCATCCATCCACTCGAGGACATTCGTGGCGCCGGTTACAACGCTTACCAGTCTACTATCGCAGTGGGATCAGGAGAGATCTTCGGCAAGGGTGTGGGGCAGGGCAGTCAGTCCAAGCTTCAGTACTTGCCTGAGTACGAGACAGACTTCATCTTCGCCGCCTTCACCGAGGAGTGGGGCTTCGTTGGCACGACTATCCTGCTCCTTCTAGTTCTACTTTTACTTTATAGAATTATAAACAATGCTGAGCAGGCTTCTACCAACTTCGAAGCCCTATTTGGCCTAGGTGTAGCGATCCTCTTTGCGGTGCATATTGGCATTCACGCTGGTATGAATATGGGGGTGATGCCGGTGACGGGTATTACATTCCCGTTTATGAGTTACGGTGGGTCGCACCTGCTCACTGAGTGGCTTGCTCTCGGTATGCTCAGTAGTATGAGGCGGTATTCTCAGGGCCCTCGGCTACTATAAATAGATTTTAAAAGTTTCTGAAACCATTTTCTCAATCGAGAAGTTGTTGATATCGTTCTCCAGTATTTCTCTCACTCCTCCGACTGGATTGGCTTTAATCTCGAGTCCAGCGAGCTTGGCTTCTAGCAACACATAAGGCAGACCTTCTTTGAGCGAGGGGAGAGCAAAGATGTCGAAACCCTTCAAGACTTTCTCTCGTGGGATAAAGCCGAAGAGTTTGACTCGCTCCTCAAGCCCGTACCCTTTGATTTTACTGAGCAAGAAGTCCCGCAACTCTCCCTCGCCGATGATAGCCACATACATCTCTCTATCCCTCCTCGCTTCTTCGACGAGAGCTATCTGGTTCTTGTTGTGGTTGAGTTCTCCGATAGTGCCGGTAATTTTTACTCCAGCTGAGAAAGCCTCACGAATTATCTGACCATTGTCGAAACTCATATTGAGATCGAGGCCATTATAGATACGAATAAATTTATGGCCAACGAATGGCATCGCCTTGCCGGTCTTGAGGTCATAATCAGAGACTACTATAACTTTGTGAGCAAATACTGCTGTCAGCCAAGAAAAGAAGCGAATTAGAGCTATTGAGATTTTGTTTCTCTGTTCCCAGAACGGCCAGCCGTGTACGGTGAAGATGATCTTCCTCACCCCCGCCAGTCGGGCTGCTAAGTTCCCAAGGCCACCCATCTTGGAACTATTTGTATGGAAGACATCCGGATTCTCTTGGGCAAGAGTGCGGAGGATGAAAGAGAACGAGCGGATTTCATCGAGTAGAGCAATATCCCTTTTCATCCCTTTTATCTCTATCACCCTCACCCCCTTCTCTCTGAGTTTCTCCACCAAGACGCCTCCTTCACCACAAAGGACAGCCACATCATGTCCAGCTTTCTGGGCTTCTGTAGCTAGGTCGAAAACGTAGCGCTGAGCGCCCCCGAAGTTCGACTTGGTAATGCCATAAAGAATCTTCATTTAGGTATGGCCATTATACCTGTTTTGTTGTATAATGCACACATATGAACGCTTTTAAGCGCAAAGAGCCCTTGCTCCTCCTAGCCGGAGATCTATTCTTTTTACTTGCCTCACTTTGGTTGACCCTACTCCTTCGAAACGTGGAGCCTCCTTCACGGGAGCTTTTTCTAGCTCACCTTGAGCCGTTTAGCCTCCTGTTTATCGTCTGGGTTGTGGTTTTCTACATTGCAGGGCTCTATGAGAAACACACAGTGATTCTCCAGTCCAAGCTCCCCAATGTGCTTGCCACCACTCAGACAGTGAACTCTGGATTGGCGGTAATTTTCTTTTATTTCGTACCATTATTTGCTATTGCGCCTAAGACCGTTCTGTTTATCTACGTGTTTGTTTCTTTTGTACTAGTTCTTTTCTGGAGAACCTACGGTTACTTTGCGCTTGGTCGCAAACGGGCTGAGAACGCCATTATCATCGGATCGGGTGATGAGATGAAAGAGCTGTTGAACGAAGTGAATGCCAACCCACTCTCTCCACTTCACTTTGTTTCCTCGGTAGATCTCAATCGTTCGGATGAAAATGGGTTTTGGAAAGAGATTGTTAGTGAAGTCTATTCTAAGGACGTTTCCGTGATTGCTATTGATTTGGCCAATGAAAATATTGAGCCTGTTCTGCCTCACCTCTACAATCTCATCTTTTCCAAAATCAACTTCATTGATATGCATAGGATCTATGAAGACATCTTTGATCGCGTGCCTCTATCCCTCTTGCGCTACAGCTGGTTTCTAGAAAACATTTCTATTCAGCCACGTGGTACTTATGATGCACTGAAGAGAATTATGGATATTTGTATTGCGCTACCGCTTTGCCTTGTGCCACTTGTCACATATCCATTTGCACTTCTGGCTATGAAGCTGGAAGATGGTGGTCCCGTGTTTACCCATCAAGACAGAGTGGGGCAGAACAATAAGGTGATTCGTCTTTTGAAATTTAGAACCATGCTCTTCAACGATGCTGGAGAATGGAAGGAAAGGGGAATTGAAAATCGGGTGACCAAGGTGGGCAACTTCCTCCGCAAAACTCGTCTCGATGAGTTCCCACAACTTTGGAATGTGATCAGGGGGGACATTTCTCTTATTGGTCCAAGGCCAGAGTTTCCTAATGCCGTGAAGCATTACAGCGAAGAGTTGCCTTACTACAATGTGAGACATCTTATTAAGCCAGGACTCTCTGGTTGGGCTCAGATCTATGGCGAGCATCCACACCATGGGGTAGATGTGAATAAGACAGCTAATAAACTTTCTTATGATCTCTACTACATTAAAAATCGTTCGTTTTTCCTAGATATCAAGATTGCTCTTCAAACCATTAAAACTCTAGGGTCCATTGCTGGGCGCTAATTGCCGAGTTGGTGCAATTCTGTATAATCATCGGACATGACCTCCAAGAAGCATATCTGGGCATCCCTCGTACTTATAGTGGCTTTCGCTCTTTTGGGCTACTTTTACCTCAGCCCTAGTTCTAAGCCCTTCCAGTTCGGCCTCGACTTAGTGGGTGGCACTGAGCTCATCTACCGTGCTGACACCTCCAAGGTGGAGGATGTGGACGGCGCTATGGAGTCACTCAAGGAGGTAATCGAGAGGCGTATCAATATCTTCGGCGTTTCGGAGCCTCTCATTCAGACAGAGAAGGCGGGACTGATTTCTGGGAACAATGAGGAGAGGTTGATTGTGGAGCTCCCTGGGGTGAGTGATATCGATCAGGCCATAGCGCTTATCGGTCAGACCCCCGTGCTTGAATTCCGTTTGGCCAAGACTAACTTCGAAGAGATTCTGAAAGCCAATGCATCTTCTACTATCAATGACCTTTTCACCGAGACAGGTCTCACTGGTCGGTACTTGGAGCGGGCGCAGGTGCAGTTCAACTCCAGTAATCAGGCAGCTGTAGTGGGGCTCAAGTTCAATCCAGAAGGGGCAGACCTTTTCGCCCAGATTACTCGTGAGCACATAGGCGAAGTGCTTGCGATCATTCTCGACGGCCAGCTTCTCTCTGCTCCTATCATCCAAGACGAGATTAAGAGTGGTGAGGCTCAGATCACAGGCACCTTCTCTCCAGACGAGGCCAAGCTTCTCGTCAGGGATCTCAACTACGGTGCGCTACCGGTGCCTATCGAGCTTGCTACTTCTCAGACCATCGGTGCTTCTCTCGGAGAGGCGGCCCTCGATGCTGGCATGAGAGCGGGTATGATCGGCTTCATTGCCCTCTCCATCTTCCTCATCCTCTGGTATCGCTTGCCCGGCCTCGTCTCAGTGGTCGCTCTCTGTGCTTATGTGGTCCTCTCCCTCACCATTTTCAAACTGATTCCCGTTACTCTCACAGCAGCCGGTATGGCGGGCTTCATCCTCTCTATCGGTATGGCGGTCGATGCCAATGTGCTCATCTTTGAGCGTGCTAAAGAAGAGCTCAAGAAGGGCAAGAATATTCACGACGCCTTCCACGAAGGATTCCACCGTGCTTGGCTCTCGATCCGAGACTCGAACACCGCTTCGATCATTACTGCCATCGTCCTCTTCTGGCTCGGCACCTCTGCCGTGAAGGGCTTTGCTCTCACCCTCGGTGTCGGTGTAGCGATCTCGATGTTCACCGCTATCACCGTCTCGAGAACCTTCCTCTTCGCTATTGCTCCTAAGGATAGTTCCAGTTTCAAAAAGTTTATTTTTAGTAACGGATTTCATTGGAAATTGTAAATTGATAATTAAAAATTAATCCCATGTTCGTCGTCAAATACAGAAAAGTTTGGTTTGCTCTCTCGGCGCTTCTGCTCGCCCTTTCACTTTGAGCTATCTTCAACTATGGCTTCCGACTCTCGATCGACTTCAAGGGAGG